>JALSHP010000286.1 GCA_026982175.1 Campylobacteraceae bacterium | reverse complement strand
CATGAAAGCTACTGATTTAGCTAAAGCCTTTGCTGATTGTGGTGTTGAGGCGATTATCTGTACTGATGTGGGTCGAGATGGAATGATGACAGGGGTGAACTTAGAGTTTACCAAAGCAATTCAAGAGGCTTGTGGGCTAGAGACCATTGCAAGTGGTGGCTTAAAAGACATGACCGATATTCATGGCTTAATAGAGGCTGGGATAGATGGCACAATAGTGGGTAAAGCCTTTTATGAGGGAACACTTGATTTGGAAGAGGCATTTAAAGTAGCGAATGGAGTAAATAAATGAATGATAAATATTATGAGTTAACCATGACCTTTAAAGAAGAAGAGTTTGTAGATTTCATTGCTGACTTTGTGGCGAACATTGGGGGTGATGGTTTGGAATTTGGCGATGACCACATTATTATTCGCTCTGAAAATGATTTGACGTATATTCAAGAAGCTGTGAACTCTTTGGTAGGAACATTGGGTGGAACGATTGAAATAGCATACAAAATGGAAGAAAAAGAGAACCAAGATTGGGTCAATAGCTATCAAAATTCAGTGCAACCCATAGAAGTTGGAACATTTTATATTTACCCAAGTTGGAATGAAGCAAAAGAGGGTAAAATCAATATTAAAATTGACCCAACTTTAGCCTTTGGTTCAGGACATCATGGCACAACTTTTGCCTGTTTGGAAGCCATAGAAGCTCATGTTCAAAAAGGGCAACGTGTTTTAGATGTAGGGTGTGGTTCAGGCATTTTAGGTTTAGCGGCTAGAAAGCTAGGTGCTAAGGTTGATTTGTGTGATACCGACCCCATCTCAGTCGATTCATGTGAGCAAAACTTTGCTTTAAATGGTGAAGAGTATGAAGAGCTTTGGGAAGGTTCAGCTAATAGGGCTAAAGGTGAGTATGATGTGGTCATTGCCAACATCATTGTGGATGTTTTAAAGTTTATTGTGCATGAGTTAACAGAGGCTACACGTAAAGAGGGTATTTTGATTTTATCAGGTATTTTAGATAAAAAAGAGTCACAAGTAACCGAAGTGTATGCCAACTTAACGCTCATAGAACGTAAACAAAAAGATGAGTGGGTAACACTTGTTTACAAAAAAAATTAAAAACTTAGATTAGGATATTTTTAAAAATATGACAAACCAACCAAATAACAATCAGCAAAATCAAAACGATAATAACGGTAACTTTTTTAATGACAACCCCATGTTAGCCTTTGGGATTTTTATTTTAAGCATGATGATTATTTTTAAATCGTTTATGGGAGACAGTGACTTAACAGGCATTATGGGTGACCCAAAGATTAAAAATATTGAACAAGTTAAATATTCAGATATTAGAAAACTTGTTAAGCACCAAGAGGTAAAATCGGTTAAAATAACGTCAACCATGATTGAAGCCATTGACACCACAGGTTCAAAAAAGTATGTAGCCAAAAATATTCCTGCTTTTGATATGGAGTTTATTCCATTATTGGAAGAGAATAATATTACTTATGAGGGACGAGTAGGAGAAGATGCCTTTACCCATTACTTTAACATGCTTTTACCCATTCTTTTCCTTGTTGCCATTTGGTTATTTTTAGCCAGAAAGATGTCCAAAGGCATGGGGGGAATTTTGGGTGCTGGTAAAGCAGACAAGATGATAAACTCTGAACGTCCCAATGTCAAGTTTGATGATGTCCAAGGGGTTCAAGAAGCCAAAGATGAAGTGGTTGAGATTGTGGACTTTTTAAAGTATCCAGAGCGTTACATTGAGCTTGGGGCAAAAATTCCAAAAGGTCTTTTACTTGTGGGACCTCCTGGAACAGGAAAAACACTTTTGGCAAAAGCTGTCGC
>JALSHP010000285.1 GCA_026982175.1 Campylobacteraceae bacterium | reverse complement strand
TGCTTGGATTGCGTGAACCATTTATGTATAAAATGGTCGATACCTTAGTCGCAACTATGGGAGAGCAATACACTTACTTAGGGGAAAGAGTAGAGAGCATTAAAGCCTCTATGAAACTTGAAGAGGAGCGTTTCTTTAAGACCATTGAAGATGGAATTAAGCTCTTTTCTGCCGAACTTAAAAAGACGACCGATATGTTTAACGGAGAAGTCGCCTTTAAACTCTACGATACCTATGGTTTCCCTCTTGACCTCACCGAAGATATGTTAAGAGAGAAAAACATAAAACTGGACATTGATGCATTTAACACTAAAATGGAAGCCCAAAAAGCACAGTCAAAAGCAGGTTGGAAAGGCACAGGTGAAGCCGCTGAAACGGGTGATTTTAAAGCCATTAAGGAAAGCTTTGGACTCAATGAGTTTGTAGGCTATGAAACAACACACTCTGAAGCCAAAGTTCTTGCCCTACTCGATGAGAACTTCAAACAAGTAGAAGCATTAAATGGCACAGGTTGGGTCTATCTTGACAAAACTCCTTTTTACGCTGAATCAGGTGGACAAGTGGGTGACACAGGGGTTTTAGATTTTAATGATGAACGCCCTACCCTTAAAGTGCTAAGCACTAAAAAATTCCTAGAAATGAACCTCTCTCAAGTAGAAGGAAGCATTAAAATAGGTGACAAAGTAGAAGCCTTAGTCCACAACACAAGAACAGAGATAGAACGTCACCACTCAGCTACCCACCTACTTCACGCAGGATTACGTGCCATTTTGGGAGAACATATTGCCCAAGCAGGGTCACTGAACGACGACAAACGTCTGCGTTTTGACTTCTCGCACCCAAAAGCTGTAACAAGTGAAGAGTTAGAGCAAGTAGAAGCATGGGTCAATGACAAAATTAGCCGTGCCATTGCTAGAAAAACAGAGATAATGTCCGTAGATGATGCCAAAAAAGCAGGTGCAATGGCACTCTTTGGTGAAAAATACGGCGACAAAGTCCGTGTGGTTAGCATGGGCGATGCCTCGGTGGAGCTTTGTGGAGGAACACACGTAAACAATCTTTCAGAAATTGGCTTGTTTATGATTAGCAAAGAGTCAGGCGTAAGTGCAGGAGTAAGACGAATAGAAGCTGTTTGTAGTAAATCAGCCATTGCTGAAGTTCAAGCATTAAGAAGTACCATGAACGAACTCAAAACAGAGCTAAAAAACCAAAACCCAATGACAGGTGTTAGCAAACTCAAAGAGGAGCTAAAGAGTTTAAAGTCTGAACTCAAAACTGCCCTAAGTTCAACTAAAAAAGAGCTAAGTGCCACGGAACTAAAGGGAATAAACATCATCATAGATGAAGTAGAATCTGGCGACATTAAAGAGCTAATTGATGAAGCAAAAAACAAGTACCCCAACTTAGCCATTATTTTGTTTCAGAAAAAAGGGGACAAAGTGATGATTGCTTGTGGTGCTAAAGAGTGTTCTGTAAAAGCTGGAAACTGGATAAAAGCCATAGCTCCTATCTTAGGTGGTGGAGGTGGAGGTCGCCCAGACTTCGCCCAAGCTGGAGGAAAAGATGCCTCTAAAATTGCTGAAGCAAAAGAGAAAGCTTTGGTTTATTTGGAAGAGAATTTGTAACACGTAGGGGGTGATTGCTATCGCACCCCATGTCTTTATCTCAATTTTCATTGGTGCGATGGCAATCGCCCCCTACAAATGATGAATATTTCCAATCTTCTAAATTTTCTACAAGCCCATGTTTTATGGGATTGTTTTTCATATATTCCAAACAACGTAAATAATCTTTTTCATCTCTTATGGTATGTTCATAATATCGTTTTTGCCATATAGGGTTTAAACCTTTTTTATATCGT
>JALSHP010000284.1 GCA_026982175.1 Campylobacteraceae bacterium | reverse complement strand
GTATAGTAATGCACCTAAAGGAGATAGCACAACAATGATAAGATTATTTGGGATTAAGTATGCAGATGAATTAAAAAATTGTACTTCCTCGATGAGTGATATCGCAGAATTAGCAGAAATAGGTATCAATTATCATGCTGAGATAAGTAAAGGCATTCGTTTATCAAAATATGTAAGTATAAAATAGGAAAATTAAAGATGAAGAAAAAGATATTAGTATTAATTGGATTAATAATCTTAGTGTCAAGTGGATGTTCTGAAAAGTCAGGGGTCTATGCTTCGGGAAGTGGTACACATTCAATTACAAATCAAGCAGCTACAGGTTTATCTGGGAAACAAGACATTAGAACGAATGCATATAAAGAAGCAGCAGTTTATTGTAGACAAAAAGGCAAAGACTTTAAAGTTATTAAAATGGATGAGAATGAAGGACCTTATATTTTAGGTAAATATCCTAGAGTTACTTTACAATTTAGATGTACACAATAGTTTGAAATTAGCGATAGCCTCGTTATATTAAAAAGAACTACAACGCCTCAGTTTTATAACGTGGAAATCCAAAAAATTAACAAAACAAGATTATAATATTCAAATTAAAGGTGCGTTAGCAAACGCACCCTACGGAAATGTGTCAAATACTCCTAAAATCTATATTAACCTACTTAACACGTAAAATAATCTATTTTAAACCCTTTTTTGACCTCTGATATACAAAATAAAATAAAAATGCTTATTTTGGCTGGTAAAATTAGGGGTTTGTAGGTCGGGGTATCCTCACCCCGACATAAATCTAAAATGAAATGAAAATTATACACACATAGACATAATTGATTAAAAATCACCAAAATATATCTTTGTGCAAATTATTGTCGGGGTGAGGATACCCCGACCTACAATTATTCCCCCGTATAAAGTTGTCTAGGTCTAGCAATCTTCGAAGTCTCATCTTTTTTAAATTCTATCCATTGGGTAATCCACCCAACCGTACGCCCAATAACAAAAATAGGTGTAAACATAGATTTAGGTATTTGAAGTGCGGTTAAAATGATACCCGTATAAAAATCTATATTAGGGTAAAGATTACGTGAAACAAAATACTCATCACTTAAGGCTATTTCTTCTATCTTCCTAGCTATTTTCATGAGTTCTGTGTCTAGTCCTAGTTCATCACGTAGTTCATCTTGTAGTTTTTTGAGTATTTTGGCACGTGGGTCAAAGTTTTTGTAAACCCTGTGTCCAAAGCCCATGAGCCGAAAGTCATCATCTGGGTCTTTGGCCTTTTCTATGAATGCTTCTACTTTGTCTACAGAGCCTATGAACTCTAACTGAGCGATGACAGACTCGTTAGCTCCACCATGAGCACGACCCCAAATTGCAGCGATGCCTGAGCTTATGGCTACATAGGGGTGAGCACCTGTGGAAGCAACGCCACGTACTACTGTGGTAGAGGCATTTTGCTCGTGGTCAGCATGTAGAGTGAAGATAGTATCTAGTGCTCGTACTTCAACATCTTTTATTTTTTCATGTCCTTTGACACCTAAGTGCATTTTTCTGCCAGGGTACGCACGCATCATGGTAAGAAAGTTTTTGGTAAAACTCAAATCAATATCTGGCTCTATAAAAGGGATGCCTAAAGAGTGGCGATACGCAAAAGCCGCGATGGTAGGAATCTTGGAAATGATGCGGTGTGCCATCTCTAAATACTCATCTTCATTTTCCATATCTAGATGCTCATTGTAAAAAGAGGCTAAAGCAGTAACTGCAGCAGAGAGTGTTGCCATAGGATGAGCATTATCAGGGAAGGCATCAAAGAGTTTTTGTAATCCTCTGTGTAAGTACGCACGGTGACGTATTTCCAAATCAAAACTGTGTA
>JALSHP010000283.1 GCA_026982175.1 Campylobacteraceae bacterium | reverse complement strand
TATCTTCTGCGTTGTTAAATACTCATAACACGCTTCAATGTCTTTAAAAGTGTAATCCATATTTTCTATGTTTCGTTCACCTATGGCAATACGATGTTGAATGCCACTATTAATTGCTAAATCAATGTCACTTTGTTTGTCCCCAATAAGCCATGAGTTTTCTAAGTCAATCTCATACTCTTTTAAAATAGCATCAACCATACCTGTTTGAGGTTTACGACACGCACAATTTTCTTCTGGTGCGTGGTAACAATACTTTACTTCGCTTATGAGTATGTTTCTTTTTACAAACTCTGCTAACATATGTTCTGTTAAAGCAACAAAATCATCTTGTGTGTAATACCCTCGACCAATACCCGATTGATTGGTCACAATAAAAAGTAGATAGCCTTTTTTTAAAAAAAGTTGAAGCAGTTCAAAAATCCTTTCAGTGAATGCAAACTTTTCTATCTGATAGACATAGCCATGGTCAATATTAATGATTCCGTCACGGTCTAAAAAAAGAGCTTTAGCTTTCATAGGATAGTATTACTCTTCGTCTGCTGTTTTCATCTCAACAAACTCTTTTAAAATCTCTTCAGCCTCAGCGTCTGGCATCTCTCCTGCTTCTATCTCTGCAACTATCTCTTTACATTCACCATGCATCTCTTGCAGGTCTTGAAGCTCTTCTTTATCAGCAATAGATGCCATTTTAGCTTTTTCAATAAAAGCAAACATCTCATCAATCGCCTCTTCTAAATCGGGGATAATCTCTTGAAGTAAAAAGTTTTTTAATTTTTCAGCATTTGGTTTTTCAGAATTTGACATAAGTGTCCTTTGGTTATAGTATAGACGAATTTTATCGGAAATAATTAAGAGAGGGGTTTGAAATTTGTAGGGTGCATTTTAATGCACCACTAAATAGAAAAGAGACGTAGAAGGATTACACCATAAAATAGACCAAAGCCACAGCCACACCAGTTGCACCAATGTACCCCCTACCATACATAAAAGAAGATGCCAATTTAATAAATGGTTGAAATCTACATTTGACCAATAAAATTAGAAACGAACCAATTAAAGAAGGTATAAATATATACGCCATCAACCCTGCTAACTCTACTCCAGCAGGGAGTAAAAAGAGGTAGGCAACTGCTCCTGCAAAATAAAGGCAGAGAGCAAAAAGTAAAACATATATTGTAAGGTATTATATGTTTCAAAACACTCCGACATATCTACTTCTTCTTTTATCAAACATTTCATATCTGAAAAGTCCGCATCTTTAAGTGATTTCTCTTCACATACATAAAAAACCATCATATTGTAAAATAGTCCCGCTTCAATAGCCAATATTAATGTACCCATTTTAAATCCTTTAATATATTTTGTTTTTTATTTTATATTAAGTTATTAAAAAGTATTTGATTTAATTATTATTAATTAAAAATTTAGCTAATAACCATTCATCTCGCCCTCTAAAAAAATAATTGCTTTCTTTAAGGCTTCTAGCACAGTTGTTTTTTCTTCATGCTCCAAAGCTTCTAGGCTTAAACATCGTAATCGCTCTAAATATGCATTTAAAAGTTCTTCATTGTTCATTTGTTCTTCTCTCCAATATTTTTAAACATTAATATTTAAATTTAGTTTTATTTTATATATTATTTATTATTTAATACTTAAATTTTAGAAAATAAGTGTTTTTTTGTAAGAAATGAGTATAAATATAATTATTAATGATTAATATTTATCTTATTCAAATTATTTATTGATTAAAATCTAAACATATCAATTTTAAAGGAGTTAGATATGGAAGAGTTTTTTGTTATTAAACCAAAAAAACTAGATAAGAGTTGGAATTTAAGCGATTTGCTTGAACCTAATAATGCGTTGGATTATTGTGAGCAGATTCTTGATATTCCTGAAGAGTATATTGTAAAAGCAACCATGGGTTCAGTTGGTCTAGAGATTACGGTAGTTGATGTGGATGAAGATGAAGATTGGTATAGACAACTTCAACGTGTTGCCTAAAACCACTTAAATTGATAAGCAAGAGAGAAAATCTCTTTGCTTACTTTGTACTACAAGCTGAAACACCTGGAGGTGTTGTCGGTTGCATATCTGCATTATCTACCCCACCCTCTGCTGCTACTTTGTCAAGGAAAGCTAAAAGCTCTGCCCCTGCTTTATGGTAACGTTTTGCTGTTTCGCTATCTGGCTGATGGAAAGTGATAGGCTGACCTGTATCTCCACCATGTCTGATGGCTGGTTCTATTGGTATTTGTGCCATAAGTGTTGTATTGTACTCTTTTGCCACATCTTCAGCTGTTCCCATACCAAAAATGTCTGATTCTGTGTCACATGAAGGACAGATGAATCCTGACATATTTTCAATAACCCCTGCAATAGGAATGTGGAATTTGTCAAACATATTGAGTGAACGTCGTGAGTCATCTAAACTTACTTGTTGAGGTGTTGTTACCACAATACCAGCTGTTACAGGTACAGACTGAGCTAATGAAAGCTGTGCATCACCTGTTCCTGGTGGCATATCAATAACCAATACATCTAACTCTGACCATAAAATATCACGCAAGAACTGCTCAATGGCTTTCATAATCATTGAACCTCTCCAGATAAGCGATTTACCCTCTTCTGCTAGAGAACCCATGGACATCATCTCAATTCCATAGGCTTCAAGTGGCAGAACTTTATTTCCTTGCATCTCTGGTTTAACACCATGAACACCCATCATCCGAGGAATGTTTGGTCCATAAATATCAGCATCTAAGATACCAACTTTTTTACCTTGCATTGCCATGGCAATCGCCAAGTTCACAGAAGTCGTTGATTTTCCAACGCCACCTTTACCTGAACTCACCATTACAAAGTTTTTAATGTGTGGGGCAATGTTCTTACCTGTTTGAGAGTTTGACATCTGTTTTGGAGGTAGTGGTGCTTTAATGTGTACATCAACGGCTAAGAAACCAAGTTTTTTAAGCACTTCTGTTGATTCATTTACAATTTGTACTTTAACCTCATCGGCTGAAGAGGTAATATCTACAGTAAACGATACTTTATCTCCTGCGACATTCAAATCTTTTACAAAACCAAAAGTTACAATATCTTTTGTAAACCCTGGATAAGTGACGCTTTTGAGTGCGTCTAAGACTGCTTCATTTGTCATTCATGACTCCTATCTGTTATAATTTTCATACTTTTATACTTTATATCATAAGAGTTTGCTTAGCTCCCAATATTTTCAAAGGCTTTTCTAACAGAAAAACGCAATAGTTCCCAATATCACTAATCATAATTTAATGTTATTTTTTATATAACCTAACATAAAAATTATATTTCAAAGGTATAACTATGAAGAACAGACAATTCACACTATCTCTTATTGCAATATCTGCAATTTTAACCAACTCTGCCACAGCCCAAACAGAACTAGACCCCATTGTGGTTTCAGCAGACTTTAGAGAAGCCAAACTTTCAGAAACTTCTAATGCTGTAAGTGTCATTGGAGAAGAGAAACTTTACGATAAAGCATCACAATCTTTTGCACAAACCCTCTCCTCTACGCCCAATGTAAACTTTTCAGCAGGTGCTTCCAAAGGGAAATTTATTCAAATTAGAGGAATTGGACAACGTGGTCAATTTGAAACACCCATCAATCCATCGGTAGGGATTAATCTTGATGGCATTGACTTTTCAAACACTACACTTGGTGTGGGGATGTTTGATGTCGAACAAGTTGAAGTACTAAGAGGACCACAGGGAACAACATTTGGGGCAAATGCAATGGCAGGAGTGATTAATGTTCAAAGTAAAGCCCCTAGCAAAGAGACCCAAGCACATATAGAAGCCACAGCAGGAAACTACAACACAAAAGCCCTTGGAGCAGCAATTGGGGGAACACTTATTGAAGACAAACTCCTAGGTCGTGTTTCACTCTACAAAAATACCTCTGATGGCTTCATAGAGAACAAATACTTAAACCGTACCGATACCAATAACATTGATGAGATGAATGGAAAAGCGAGTTTGAAATGGCTCGTCAATGAGAGTAATACCATTGACTTTAACTTTGTTCACTCTAAAATAGATAATGGTTACGATGCGTTCAACTTTAGCAATGACAGAACAACTTATTCAGATAACCCTGGAGAAGATACGCTTAATATGAAAGCAGGGTCAATTAAACTCACATCTGACTACAATTCAAAAATGCATCTTATCGCAAAATTTAGTCATGCTGATTCAGACTCTACCTACTCTTATGATGAAGATTGGTCATATGTGGGAGAGTTTGCTGCTGATTTATATCCTTATAACTATTTTGATGAATACAACAGAAAAAGAAAACAGACAGACTTTGATGTGAGAGTCATTTCAGATGAAGAGGGTCGTATCTTTAAGAACTCAACTGATTGGACACTTGGAGCATATGTTAAACGAGAAGATGAAGATTTAAGCAGAAACAGGCTCAAAGAGACAGTACCTTCTAACTTTACAAGTAGCTATGCAACAGGAACTACGGCTGTTTATGGGCAACTTGATGCTAAAATCTTAGACAAATTAACACTAACAACAGGCATTAGAGCTGAAAAATGGAAAGTAAAGTACAGTGACTCAAATAAGGTAAGTATCACTACAGAAGAACAACTTTTTGGTGGGAAAATTGGATTGAACTACCAAGAAGACAAAAACAACATGCACTATATTACGCTTTCAAAAGGCTATAAACCAGGGGGTGTTAATGCCGATGATTCACTTATTCCAGAAGCTAAATCATATGAAACAGAAACCCTTTGGAATCTTGATGCAGGTCGTACTTTTTCTGCTTTAGACAATAAACTTCAAGCACGTCTAAACTTCTTCTATGGTGAACGAAGAGACCAACAAGTTTCCAGTTCCGTCGCAGGAAAAGATGCAGATGGCAATCCATCATTTACAGGCTACACCACCAATGCGGCAAAAGGTCACTACTATGGTTTAGAGTCTGAAACAAACCTCTACCCCAATGACAATCTACACCTCTATGCCAATATTGGATTGCTCAAAGCAAAATTTGATGACTATGTTGACCCCAACCCCTCTTCCCTCAATATGAATGGACGTACCCCTGCACAATCACCAAGTTACCAATATGACTTAGGAGGAGATGTGATGATAAGCGATGCCTTAATGTTCAAAGCAAATATAGAGGGAAAAAGTTCAGCATATTTCTCAAACCGACACAATGCCAAAGCCAAAGCCTATACTTTAGTTAACTCTAGCCTAGAATACACACAAGGAACATGGTCAGCTTCACTATGGGCTAGAAACCTAGCCAATGAAGATTATCAGACTAGAGGATTTGGAAGCTTTGGAAACAACCCTGGCAATGGCTATACAACAGAAGTCTATACCCAACAAGGTATGCCAAGAACCTTTGGATTAACCTTAGCTTATGACTACTAAACCATGCAAGAGATAATCAACGCCTTCAAGCTCATGTCCTATTGGGAGATAACCGCTGCTCTTTTGGGGGTGGCGTATGTTATTTTAGCCGCCAAAGAGTCGCTTTGGACTTGGGCTTTTGGATTTGCTTCTACCCTTATCTATACCATTATTTTTTGGGAGGGGGCATTGGTCTCCTCTTCACTTTTAAACTTTTACTACATGATTATGTCTGTTTATGGCTTTTATGCGTGGCGTAAAAATAAAGAAGATAAAACACTTAAGATTAGTACCTATGCTCTTACTAAAAATCTAAAGTTCGTAGGTGTGGGCTTAATATTTTCACTTATTATTGGCTATCTATCAACGACCTATAGCGATGCTAAACTTGCTTATATGGATAGTTTTGTACTTGTTTTTTCAGTCATTGCAACATGGATGCTCACCCAAAAACTTCTTGAAAATTGGCTCTATTGGTTGGTGGTTGATTTTGTAGCGATTGTACTCTACTGGAAGATGGGCTATTTAGCCACGGTGATACTCTTTATGATTTATATTATTTTAGGGCTGTATGCCTATTTTAATTGGATGAAAGAGTTCTATAAAGAGAAAGAGATGCCTTAAATAGCATCTCTTTTTTAAGCATGTGATAACAAGCTATTTAAATAAGTCTGCTAAAGCATCCGTATTGGTTGTTTTTTCTACTTCTGGAATGTTTCCAGAGCTTTCACCTGTTCTGTCGGTGACACCCTCTATCTCATTCAATTCAATGGTATAACCTGTAAGCATGGAAGCCAAACGAATGTTAATCCCCGACTTTCCAATCGCTTTTGCTTTCTGGTCTGAAGTGATGTTTACCACTGCTTTTTTCTCTTTGGCAGAAGTTATTTTGACACTTTGAGCAATGGCAGGAGACAAAGCTCGTGTAATAAAGACTTCAGGAATAGGTGAATAATCAACACAGTCGATATTTTCACCATCAAGCTCACTACTTACAGCATTAATTCTTGTTCCTTTAACCCCAACCGCTGCCCCAATAGGGTCAATGTTTGGAAAGTCTGTTTTAAGGGCCAATTTTGCTCTTTGCCCTGGAATTCTGGCTGATGCCATAATCACAACCGATTCATCTTCAATCTCTGGCACTTCTTTTGCCATAAGCTTCTCTAAAAATTTAGGTGAAGTTCTGGTAAGCTCTAAAAACATTCCCATCTCAGGGTCAATGCTTACAAAACGTAAAAGTGCTTTAATGGTGTCACCACGTTTAAACTTCTCCCCTTTAATACGGTTACGTTGAGAGAGTAAGCCTTTAAGCTCTCCAATCTCCACAAAGGTATTGTCATCATCATCTACACGGTTAACCGTACCAATCATTACCGTGTTTACTTTGTTTCTGTACTTTTCAAAAAGGTCTTGTTCCACTTGTCTTTGTACATGATACTGAAGCTCTTTAAAGAGGTTAAATGAAGCAGTCCGTCCATGGTCTTCTAAAACAAAAGGAGAACGTAACTGGTCTCCTAGCTCTAAATCTTCACCATACTCTTCTTGTGCTTCCTTTAAAGAGATAACGGCATCAGGTTCACTCTCTAATCGTTCATCATCATCTTTGACAATGGTAATAACCTGTTCAACACTGTAATCTCTAACATCCATATCGACTGTTGCTTCAAAAGCTGAACTGTAAGTAGTACATCTTTTTGCTGTTTTTATAAGTGCTTCTTTAAATGCTCCAACAGCTGATTCTAATGAAATATTTTTTTCATGAGCCATCGCTTCTATAATATCTACAATTTTTTCCATAAAATATCCTTTTTCAATGATTTCAAACAGAGTTGTTCAAATCTACTAAATAGAAACTTAACATGCGTTACAATTCGGTGTGATTTCGTCGTTTGTTTGAAGAGTTGAATTATATCTAAACTAACCTTTAAGGAAAAAAGGTATAATTTACTCATAAAATACAACATAATATATTATTCATATTAAATAATATACACTTATAGTTAAGGATATGGGAAATGAAACTAAAACTAGCCAGAGCATCAGTAGATTCTAAACCAAAAATGATTGAGATAGATAAACTCGAAGAGGATTTGGATAAAAAATCTATTTTCTATTTTGATAAAGAGAACTCTCATAAAGACCTAAAGTCACTTGTTGAACATTTTGAAGAGAAAGAGTTTTCTGTCTATATGAGAGAAGTAAAATTTGGTCTTGATGATGATGAGTATCTCTATGAGGTACATATCGTAAAGTAACTGTTGATGAAAAAACTATACATAGAAACATTAGGTTGTGCTATGAATGTTCGAGATAGTGAACATATGATAGCAGAGCTTAATGCCAAAGAACCCTATGAACTAACAGAAGAGCTTAACGATGCAGATTTAATCATCATCAACACCTGTTCGGTTCGAGAGAAACCTGTCTCCAAACTCTTTTCTGAAATTGGTGTTTTTAAAAAACACAAAAAAGAGAGTGCCAAAATTGGTGTTACAGGATGTACTGCTTCCCACTTAGGGGCTGACATTATTAAACGTGCACCTGCTGTAGACTTTGTTTTAGGTGCTAGAAATATCTCAAAAATTACAGAAGTTATCGAGAGAAGACACGCTGTTGAAATTGACATTAACAATGATGATAGCGACTACGACTTTAGCGAATACAGAACCAATAAATTTAAATCCATGGTCAACATCTCAATGGGATGTGATAAATCTTGTACTTTTTGTATTGTTCCTGCTACCCGTGGTGATGAAGTTTCCATTCCCTCAGATTTACTTGTACGTGAGATTAGTAAAGCCGTTGATACAGGGGCTAAAGAGGTAATGCTCTTGGGGCAAAATGTCAATAACTATGGAAAATCATTTAAAGCAGAAGATGAAGCCAATGACTTTACTGCTTTACTTCAAAAAATCTCTAAAATAGAGGGGCTAGAGCGTATCCGTTTTACCTCCCCTCACCCACTCCATATGGATGATGAATTTTTAGAAGAGTTTGCCAATAATCCTAAAATTTGCAAACAGATTCATGTACCATTACAAAGTGGCTCAACTTCTTTACTAAAATCAATGCGACGTGGTTACTCTAAAGAGTGGTTTCTTGACCGTTGTGAGAAGATTAGAACGCTTTGTCCAGAAGCGACCATCTCTACGGACATTATTGTTGGTTTTCCAGGAGAGAGTGATGAAGATTTTGCTGACACCATGGATGTTTTGGAACAAGTACGTTTTGAACAGTTGTTCTCCTTTAAATACTCCCCAAGACCACACACCGCTGCTCAAAATTTTGAAAACCAAATCCCCAACGACATTGCAGGAGCTAGACTCACCAAACTTCAAGCACGTCATACCGAGATTTTAGATGAGATTATGGATGCCCAAATGGACAAAGAACACATGGTCTACTTTGATGAATTAAAATCAGGGGGCAGAGTTTCAGGACGCAGTGACGATGGAAAACTCTTTTATGTTGAGGGAAGTGAAGAGCTTCTTGGTAAAATTGTAAAAGTCAAAGTGACTAAAGTCTCACGAGGAGCTTTAAACGGAATGGTTTGTGCGTAAAATATTTTTCCGTCAACTAAGTCTGATTTTTATTCCAAGCATAATATTTATGCTCATGAAACTTCTATGGTTTACCTATCGTAAAAAGTACCACTTTATCGATAAGCCCATAGAGGGTCAATGCATTGCTGTTACTTGGCACTCTGAACTGCTTATCTCCCCTCAAGTTTATAAAAAACTTCGTCCAAAACAGAAAACTGCTGCGATTATCTCTCAACATCATGATGGAGAGTTTATTGCTAAAGTTTTCAGCTTTTTAAATATTTTACCTCTGCGTGGCTCTTCTCGTAAAGGGGCAAAAGCTGTACTTATGAGTGCCATTAAATCACTTAAAGAGGGCTACTCTCTCATGATAACTCCTGATGGTCCCAAAGGTCCAAGATATAGCATGAGCGATGGGGCTGTTGCCTTGGCTTTACGTGCAAACCTACCCATTATGATAGTTAACTACCAAACTGATAATTTTTGGCAACTTAAAAGTTGGGATAAATTTGTCATTCCTAAACCTTTTAGCACCTTAAATATTTATCATCAATGCATCACCCTTTCAAATATGTCAAAAGAGGAAGCGAAAAAGTATCTCCAAAAACAGATGTTAACACATGCTTTATAGCTCTGTTTTATTATTCTAACTTTTCTTTTTATATTCACTTAAAATCATCTCAATAAAGCTTCTTAGAAGAGTTATCATATTATTATTAATATATATTTAATATATAAATTTAAATATAAAAATTTAAAAATATATATAAATAAAAAAAAACATAAGCTGTTAGTAAAAAAGGTGTGTTATAATATCAAATGCTTAACTTACAAGAAGAGATTAATAGTTTTTTATTCTATTTAGAAAATGTTAGAGCCTATGCTCCTAGCTCAATAGTTACCTATAAAAATATTTTAGACGAACTATCTGAGGTAGCACACTACTATGTAGAAGAAGACGAAATCATTTTAGACATAAGCCCTTTAAGGTTAAAAAATGTCGAGAATGCTAAAAAAACCATTTCAAAAAAGTTAAGTGCCATACGTTCTCTTGTCAAATATATGCAGGAGCAACAAGGCACAAAAGTTAAAGTGATAGGTGATTCGGTCATTAAAGTACCCAAAACGCTGCCCAAACCAATTGAGCAGAACCTTATTGAAGAGATTTTAAGATGTTCTAATCATAAAGAGCATTTAATTATTTCACTACTCTATGGTTTAGGGTTAAGAATTTCAGAACTCTCATCACTTAAGCTGACCAATATTTCAAAGGAGTGGATAGAGGTTGTAGGAAAGGGAGATAAAACCCGACAGATACCCCTTATGCCCTTTCTTTTTGAAAAAATTAAAGATTATATCGAACAAGAGAACCCAAAGGTTTTTCTGTTTGAGAAGGATAACCAAGCAATGAAATCTAGTCAAATACGCTATCTATTTACGAAAGTATTTAAAAAGAGCGGTATTAAAGCCACCCCACATCAACTGCGTCACTCTTTTGCGACACATCTACTGCATAATGGGGCTAGAATTTCTGATGTATCTGAACTCTTGGGTCACAGCTCAATGGTCTCAACGCAGATATATACCGCACTGGGTTCAAGTAAAAAGTTAAACGAATACGCAAAAGCACATCCACTATGTGTCAACAACAAATAATTAAGAAAGGAGCATAGATGTCCGCCAAACAATATCTCACCATTACCCATTACAAAGAGAGAGAGTTCTACTACTTAAACCATGCCATTCAAATGAATGATGGCTTTATTGCCAAAGAGATTGAGCAATTTCATGAGAGTGAAAAAGAGAAATTTATTGAGAGAATACGTACACTACAACGACAATACCCTCTTCATCAAGTTATCTCTATCTCTTTAAATGCAACACAAATCGTTAAAGATAAAGAAGATTTAACACAAGCTTCAGCAGAAATTTTTCCAAATAACTATGTTATTCAAGAAAAAATAGATATTGGCAATATTCCTGTGACCCTTTACTTCTCTCCCTTTAGTATCCTCTATGAAGAGTATAAACATAAATTAAGTGATAAACTCACTTTAATAATTGGTCTTTTTGACCGTAAACTCTACATTATGTTTGCTACAAAAGATAAGATTCAACAGAGTTGGACACTCGGAACACGTGGATTAACAGAGAAGCAGATTGCCAATCGTGTTTACAAAAGTATGCAAGCTTATTATAAAATTTCATTTAAATTTGCAGACCATATCGAGATGCTTGTCCCTGATGACGCACCAAAACTCTTAAAAGTTTTACGAGAAGAGCTATCCATGAGTATTTTGCCAACACAAAAGACCATTCATACCTTACTACATAATATGGGTTCTGACCAACGAAAGTTTACAAGCTCTTATATGAAAGCTGCCGTTAGACGTATAGAATCTCACGAAAATATTAATGAAAATGAAAATAAAGTCATAGATAACTTAGAAGATATTAATCTAAATCATGAAAAACCTACCTCTTTCATGGGTAAAATAAAATCTATATTTGAGAGTAAACCTAAAAAAGAGAAACCAAACAATGAGCCTCAAACCAAAATTAATGCAGGAACACTTAATTTAAGCTCTTTTGCTCCATTACTGGTAGTTTTTTTAGCAGGGGCTTATTTCAGTGCCCAAAACAGTTCCTTGCAAGAGAAAGTCGCAATAGTAGAAACACAAAATGAAGTTCAAATCCAAAATTCTCAATTGGCACTCAATACCCAACGTGTATTTGAAGCTATGGGAAAAAGTGGAGAACTACAAAATGCCATCATATCAGATAAAAAAATTGAACTTAAAGGCTTAGTTTGGGGTATTGAACCTCTAAGAGAAAAACTTGATGCACTCTATGCGGGTGGTGACTTTAGCATCAAGCCACTTGAAAATTTCATGACAGAATTTTCATTTAAATCTAAAATATAAGAAGGGTAAAAATGTCAGAAACACTTAAAAAAATACCTCTTATAAACAAATTGGTCTATCTATTAGCCATCATCATTTTAATCGCTTGGGTTGTGCCTAATATTATAACTTATATTAATAATATGAAGGGCTATAAAGAACATAATCAAGAACTTCAAAAAGCCTCTTCAAAATATGCCATTACAGCACCCACCAAAGCATTTTCTCCAACAGTTTTTCAAGAAGAGATTAAACCTCTTTTTTCAAAAGTAAACATTACTGAACTTGGTCAAAAAAAATATGAAGTTGCTATCCAAATAAAAAAAGAAGATTTAAAAAAGCTTAAAGGCTTTATTGAAACCATCTCACTTCGCTACTATGTAGAGATTATCCAACCCTTAAAGCTTGATGCCAAAGAGGAGACAATTAATCTAAAAATAACGCTTAAAGCACTTTAACTAGAGCATTAAGTTCTATCTCCTCTTCAAATAGATAACTTCTAATTTTAGAAGGAATTTTTAACTTTCGACATGCCTCTTTAAAAACTTTAGGCATGGCTGACTTTCTATAAGGGGCGATAAAAATTCTATCTTCATTCACCTCAACAGCCCAAACCCCTCCAAAAACCAATGAACGCTCTTTTTTGAGTTCTGCACGTTGAGCAGACGAGAGCAGATAGCCCAATTTTTTTAGATACTTATCAACTGCTCTCACAATAGAGGCTTTATCTTCATACCCAATCACATAAAGCTCTTTCTCCTGAAGAAGCTCTTTAAGCCCTTTAGAAAAAAGTAATTTGTCTTCTTGTAAATACTCAAAAGAAGCTTTTATGCCTTCACCATACTCTTCTAACAATTTATTGGCAAATTCATTTCTAAAATAATTACGTTCATACTTCTCATCACTGTTACTCTCATCTATAAAGTATTTATGATTATTAGTATTTAAATACTCTAACAACTCCTCTTTACTATACGCCAACAAAGGACGCACTAGACCATAAGCTTTACGCCTAGAGTAAGCCTCTAAGCCCATAAGCTCCGAAACCCCTGCACCCTTAGTTAATC
>JALSHP010000282.1 GCA_026982175.1 Campylobacteraceae bacterium | reverse complement strand
TAAGCTCCAACACAGAGGCTGAAGATTTTTCAGCATCGACCATTACTTGTAGTCCTAACTCATACATAGAGCTTGAAAAGTCAATTACTTTTTCACGGTTTGAAGTAATTGTAACAGCAGAAATAGACGCATCAACTTCACCTTTTTGAGTCGCTTCAATAAGTTCAGTGGTTGAATTAAAATAAACCCATTGAGTATCTACACCCATCTCACTTGCCATTTTATTCCAAAGGTCTATGCTAAAGCCAATGGGATTACGCTTCTCTTCACTAATATTTTGATCATACATCACCCATGGTTCAGAGGGTTTAATCCCCACTTTTAATGTTTCACCTTGAACAAAGGTAGAGAAAAGAAGAAGTAAAGTCAATAAGAGTTTCATAGCGAATTATTCCTAGCGTTAGATTTAAGAGGAGAATTATACTTAGCCTTTAGCATTTCAAGCGTAAAAAGTTCTTAATTGAGGGGAAAAGCCCATAAATCATTACTTTCTAACTCAAAAAATCACAACTCTTTAACATATTCATCTTTTTTACTTTTAGGAATGGTTTTGGTGGTGGGAATTTGTAAAACTTCATAGTTTTTTGCCCCGTTTAGATACTCAATAGTTATCTTATCTCCAATGACCACATTTTTAGAGGCTTTGGCTTTCATGTCATTGATGAAGACCACACCTGATTTTACCATGTCCGATGCGACCGTTCTTCTTTTGACTACATTGACAGAGGCTAACCATTTATCTACTCGCATATTATCTCGCTTTAAATTAATAACAAAATCTTAGCACTTTTACTTAGTGAGTTTGCTTTTAATGCCACTTTCGCTAAACTACGCAAATGATAAAAACAGAAGATTACTTTAACCGACAAATCCAACTTTGGGGTGAAGCAACACAAGCTTCCTTAGAAAACAAAAAAATTGCCATCATTGGCGCTGGGGGCTTGGGTTCAAGTTTGGCTTTAGCCCTTGGTACATCAGGTATTGGTCAGATTGACATGGTGGACTTTGACATCGTAAGCCTACACAACATTCATAGGCAAATCGCTTTTACGCTTAACGATGAAGAGAAGTTAAAAGCCCAAGTAGTGGTAGATTTGATGAAATCTAAAAATCCTTTTCTAAATGCCACAGCTTATGACATTTCATTTGAAGCGTTTAGAGAACTTGGAAACAGTTATGATTTAATTTTAGATGCTACGGACAATTTGGAAACACGTGAAGCCATAGATGCTTATGCTAAAAGTGTCAATACCCCTTGGATATATGCTTCAGTTGAACTCTTTAATGGACAAGTCTGTTTTTTTGAAGAGGCTTCTTTTCAAGTCTTTAATAGTTCCGACCATAAACCAGGGGGCATTACAGCACCCATTGTGATGCACATTGCATCACTTCAAGCCAACCTTGCCTTACGCTATTTAGCAGGGCTTAGTGTTGTTAAAGACAAACTGTATTATCTCTACTTTAACGATGAGGGAGAACTCATCACCCAAAAGTTTGGTATGCCTAAAAACTAAAACTCTTGTGTTAAAATAGCACAGATACTTTTTAAAGGATAAATTTATGAAATTAAAACTAGCAACTATTACTATTTTTCTACTACTATTAAACGGTTGTACGCAAGAGACCCAAAATAAGCTGAGCCGTTCCATTCAAAACTGGACAGGAACTAACGGCACACTCGACATTTATGCAGGAGATAAATTGGTAAAAAGATTTATTGAGATTGATAAACTCACCACTGCTTCAGGAACTGATGTCAATGTAGAACGCCCTTACCGATTTGGTTATGGGTATGATGACAAAAACTTTAACAACAAAAGAGATGCAGGAGAGAAAAAAGTCTATTTTGAATTTTCAGACTACTCAAGCTCTTATATCTTTTATGAAAA
>JALSHP010000281.1 GCA_026982175.1 Campylobacteraceae bacterium | reverse complement strand
CTTTGCCTCTTGCCCACTTGTCTGTAAACTCCAATCCATTGTCTGTGAGTATATGGGTAATATAAAAAGGAAAGAATGCTTTACACTCTTTTAAAAAGTCTACTGCATTTGCACTGGATTTGTTTTTGTAGACTTTGTAATAGAGTAGCCTTGTAGCTCTATCTATGGCTACGAATAGATAGTACTTTTGTTTTTCAAACTTTGGTAAATAGGTGACATCAATATGCAAAAATCCTGGCTCATACTCTTTAAACTTTTTAGCTTTAGCTTTTTGTTCTTCTGGTACTTTGTTTATCTCAAATGCTTTGAGGGTTCTGTAGATATTACTTCTATTCGCATGGGGTATGATACCAACTATCGTATCGGTTAAATCATCCAGCTCCATCCATGTTAACGTTCTTACTACACGTATAATCTCTTTATCTATTGGAGACAATGCGTAGTGTATGGTATTGGGTCTTGAGCTTTTATCTTCTGTAAAATCTCTCTCTTTATATTTGGCTATTGTTTTTACATTAACATTGTGCCTGTTTGCCAACTCAACATTTGTTAAATCTGATTGTTGTATCATACTTCTGATGTGAGAATTCGTTTTTGCATTAGAGTGATAGACTTGTGACATATTTTAAATCCTTATTTGCTTGTAAAGATTTTACTATTATGCTGCTAAGCTATCACTTTTACTTCTTGAACTCGGTGACCATAACGTGGTGAAACTGGACAGTTATTGTTATAATCAGAAGCTACAAAGAGTTTTTTATCAGGAAAAAGAGATAGAATTAGGTCCCAAAGCACTACAACTTATAAAGTTACTTTGTAAAAATAAAAATATTACCTTAGAGATAGATGAGATTATAACCGCACTATGGGATGAGCCAAAATCTAAACAGACTTTACGCTCACTCATTCATCGAATACGTCAAATGACCAGTAGTGAACTGATTCAAAATGTTAATAAACTTGGATATAAAATAGGATTAAAATGTACATAAAAACCATAGATTTTAGTAAGTTTTCAAGCATAAAAGTAGGTGTACCTATTGAGGTACTAATGATTGAGCGAAATGATGCAATCCCCACAGATAGAATGGTCATTGGTCATGCCAATAACCTATTGGTCTCGGCAACTCCTCCTCCTTTGATGATGCTCTCTAAAGATTTTTCGTTTATGGAACTAGAAGATGACATTTTAACCATTGGCTGTGCAACGCCCACAGGAAAGATACTCTCTTTTGCTAAAAAAAATGATTTAGCAGGGTTTGAGTTTGTGGCAAAATTGCCAGGTTCATTGGGAGGAATGGTCGCCATGAATGCAGGGGTGAAAGCCTATGAAGTTTTTAATATTTTAGAAGCGGTTAAAATAGATGGACTTTGGGTTTGTAAAGAAAATATAGAATATGGATACAGGTTTGCCAAACTTGGAGGCATTGCTACTGAAGTAAGATTTAAAGTCCAAAAAGGCTTTGACAAAAATTTACTGCAAGAGCTTAAAGATGTGCGATCCAATCAGCCTAAAACTCCAAGTGCTGGTTCTGCTTTTAAAAATCCAGAGGGAGATTATGCTGGGCGTTTAATTGAAGCAGTTGGATTAAAAGGGCTAAGTAAAGGGGCGATGCAGTGGAGTGAGGTTCATGCGAACTTTTTGGTAAATAATGGTGGGGGAACATTTGAAGAAGCGAAGTATTTGATTGATTTAGCCAAAGAGAAGATTTTTGAGGAGTTTGGGGTACGACTACAAGAAGAGGTACAGATTTTATAATCCTATAATTTTTTTAGAAGTATTTAAAAATAATCCATCTTTTTATTGCCTCTTTTGCATAGTGCGTATGTTGATATTCTGCTTTAAAGTCATAGAGTGCCTCTTTAAAATCTTTTGAAGCTTTTAGTAACT
>JALSHP010000280.1 GCA_026982175.1 Campylobacteraceae bacterium | reverse complement strand
TAGTGTAGAAATATATGGCTGAGAGGAAGGGATTCGAACCCTCGGTGAGTTACCCCACACAGACGTTCCAGGTCTGCACCTTCGACCACTCGGACACCTCTCATTATAGGACGCTTTTTGAACAAAGCTCAACAAAGCTACATTACCACTGGGCTATCTTACGATTCAGCATTTAGTGCTTCACTTGCACTGCGTTTTAACGCTTGTCAGCAGATAGCTCATACGACTAGTCGTATTATGGTTAAGTTGTGGAATTATAGCTTATAGTGTTTAAAACAGACTAAATTTAATGGCATATAAGCTCTTTTTTGTTATGATTCTTCTGCCTCTTTTAGACCTGTGCGACGGTATTGAAAGACAATGGGTCAGGATGGGAACATAGCAGCCCACCTTTCTCTGCTGGGTGCCGCAGGTATCTGGAAGGGGTACTTCTAATTTTCCTCATTATTTATTACCGACCATTCATCAAATGGTAAAGCTTCAAACCCTAACTTTTCTATAGTATAGGCATAAGCGTTTGTTACAGTGACAATAGTAACTCGTGTAATACCATGTTTTTTATAAAGTGAAAACTTACTTTGAGATTTCACCCAAAGACTCTCTTCACTTTCAAAAGGTGCAGGAATAATAAGCTCATTATTTTTAGTTACGTACCCATGTATACCTAGTGTTTGCACCTCTATATCATGTTTCATAAGGGCAAGTGCCACCATGGTGTCAAATTGCAAAATAAAAGGCTGTCCTATGGTAAGGTACTTAGCAAAGGCAAAATCAAAAAGTAACATTTTTTTTCCTGATTTTTCATAACGGTCATCTATAAAAAGGATGAGCTTTTCCTTTGAAAATGATTTTATCGTTTGGTAAACCCAGTCTTTAGAAACCTTAAATTTTTCTTTTGCAAAAGTATAGATTTGATAGGTTGTAAGATGTTTAGTGTGGTGATGTGCCAAAATAAGAAGTAGCTTTTGCTCTTGCTCAGAAAAAGAACTTTTAAAAAAATATTTCATAGTGAGCATACTTGTTTTTTGTGAACGTGCAAGAAGAGGTAATGTACCTGAACGCAAGAAATGCTTAAAGCCTTGTGCATGGATGGCAATATTTTCAAAAGCAAGGAATTCTTCATAATCTAAAGGAAACAATTCTATACGCATAAGTGTGTTGAGCTGAAGAGGTACTCTGGAGACAACTATGAGTTGAGGTACATTAGGAAACCGAGATAAAAAATCTTCAGCATAATGATCAAGAACAAGTATTTGAATATTATGCTTATCTATATAACGTTGTAATAAAAGTATGTCTAAAGGATTAAAGATGAGGTTTGGATCATCAAAATCTATATAAAGTATTTCTTCATGTTCAGTTTGCTCCAAGTAATCTAAAACTATCGATGTCTTTCCAGAACCACGTACACCAAAAAGATTGATGTCGGCATTTTCAAGAAGAGAACATTTTCGTGGAACAAAGTTTTCGTTTTTGGGGTATTGATTATGATAGTATTCGAGTAAATTCATGCACATCCTTCCTTGTTAAAAGGAAATATTTTTGAACATTGTAGCAGTTTTAGTCTAAAAAGTATTGTACCTTTCAAAAACTTTGGGTACAATACGCGTTCCTAAATTTATGTTAGAGGGCTACATTAACTGTATTTGCCCTGTGTTTAGGCACCTTGGCGTTGCCATGCTAACGAGTTCTTTTAAAGGTAAAATATGGAAAAGATAAGATTGAAGCTAAAAGCTTATGATCACAGAGTATTAGACAGATCAGTTGCTGCTATTGTAGATGCAGTTAAACGTACAGGTGCAGAGATTAGAGGGCCAATTCCAATGCCAACTAAGATGAAGCGTTATACGGTTCTTAAATCACCACATGTAAACAAAAAAGCACGTGAGCAGTTTGAGATTA
>JALSHP010000279.1 GCA_026982175.1 Campylobacteraceae bacterium | reverse complement strand
CTCTTTGCTAAGTACATTTAAATCTATAAGTTTTTTTTCTCTGGTGGCGACCATTGCACCGTCAAGTGTAATGAGTGGAAAATTAAGATGTAAATCTTTTAAGAAATCATTGGTTTTTGCAAAACTTCTAGCTGTTGCAATAGAGAGCATGGCATAATGGGATTTTTCATTCCAAATATCTTGTGAGAATTGGCTAACAGTTTGAGTACTTTGTAAAAAAGTATGGTCTAAATCAGTAATAAAAAGTTTTTTCATTAAATCTCTTTTTTAAACTGTATTATAGCTAAGAGTTTAGATAAGTTTAACCATAAGTTGAATATAATGACAGCACTACAAAAAACTACGAAATCCCCAAACTGCTTTCAAGAGGACCTATGAGCGAACAACAATCCAAAAAACATAATAACAACAATAAGAAAAATAATAATAACAATCGAACCCATGTACCTGTTAAAGGGTATAAAGTAGAAGATTTACAAAAAGAGCCATTGGAGAACTTGGTTGCCATTGCCCTTAAAGAGCGTGTTGAAAACCCCAATGAATATAAACGTAAAGACCTCATTTTTGAAATTTTAAAATCACAAGTAAGTCAAGGTGGCTACATCTTGTTTACAGGGATTTTAGAGGTGATGAATGATGGATATGGTTTTTTACGTTCAGAAGATGGAAACTTTGCCAATTCACAAAATGATACCTATGTAAGTGGCACACAGATTAAACGTTTTGCCCTTAGAAATGGTGACATTGTTACAGGTCAAGTAAGGCAACCTAAAGACCAAGAGAAATATTATGCACTACTTAAAATTGAAGCGATTAACTACTTGCCTCCTGAAGAGTCTAAAAAAAGACCTCTCTTTGACAACTTAACCCCTCTTTATGCCTTAGAACAACTCAAACTTGAATACAATCCTGCTAAATTGACAGGTCGTGTTTTAGACCTATTCTGTCCCATTGGAAAAGGACAAAGAGCCTTAATTGTTGCTCCTCCAAGAACAGGTAAAACAGAGCTTCTTAAAGAGTTGGCTCATGGGATTACCCATAACAATCCAGATGCATCACTCATGGTTCTTTTGGTTGATGAACGACCAGAAGAGGTAACAGACATGCAACGTTCTGTTAAGGCTGAAGTCTACTCTTCTACCTTTGATTTACCTGCACAAAACCATGTGAGAACAGCTGAAATGGTGATTGAAAAAGCCAAACGACGGGTTGAGTCGGGTAAAGATGTTATTATTCTTTTAGATTCAATTACTAGACTTGCACGTGCTTACAATACCGTAACCCCAAGTTCAGGAAAAGTACTCTCTGGTGGGGTCGATGCGAACGCTTTACATAAACCAAAACGTTTCTTTGGAGCAGCTAGAAACATTGAAGAGGGTGGAAGTTTAACCATTATTGCCACAGCGTTAATTGACACAGGAAGTCGAATGGATGAGGTTATTTTTGAAGAGTTTAAAGGAACAGGAAACTCTGAAGTAGTTCTTAATCGTTATGTTTCTGAACGTCGAATTTACCCTGCGATTGATGTGACCAAGTCTGGAACACGTAAAGAAGAACTCATGGTAGATGAGGAAGACCTTCGTAAAGTGTGGGCAATGCGTAATGCGATGCAAAATATGGAAGATGTTGAAGGATTAAAGTTCCTCTTCTCTAAAATGAACAAAACTAAGAATAACGCTGAATTCTTAGCGATGATGAATGAATAATATTTAAATTATAAGTATGAAAATAGGGGTATTTGATTCAGGAGCAGGGGGCTTATCTGTGGTCAAATCACTTCTTGCCTCCAATCTCTTTGAAGAGATTATCTACTATGGGGACACCGCGCGTGTTCCCTATGGTCCTAAAGATAAAAATACCATTATTCGTTACTCCCTTGAAGCCTTAGAGTTTTTTAATAACTTCGAC
>JALSHP010000278.1 GCA_026982175.1 Campylobacteraceae bacterium | reverse complement strand
TTCATAGGCTTCAACCACCGCTAATAGGAGCATAGGACGAAAACGTTTTCCACCTGCAATAAGCATAGAAGCCATGGCTTCATTATAGTGTGGATGAAAACTCTTCACTTGTGGTAAATTTGCTTTTAAATAAGCTTCAAATCGTTGCATTAATATTCTTATTTTTTAGCAGTATTATAGCTAAGATTTTTATAAATTATAATGTTATTTTTAATGAAAAAGTAATTTTTGAAAGTTTTGTTGAGGGGAAATGAAAAAAGAGAGGTAAGCACCTCTCTAAAAAAGCAGTAAAATTATACTGCTGTTACGTTTTCAGCTTGAGGACCTTTTTGACCTTCACCGATTTCAAATGTTACTGCTTGACCATCTGCTAGAGTTACTCTACCACCACTTGGGTTGTTTACTTGTCTGAAATGTACAAACACGTCAGCTCCTCCACTTGCTTGTTCAATAAATCCATAACCTTTTTCATCGTTGAACCATTTTACAGTTCCGTTCACTAATTCTGCCATTGTATTACCTTTGTAAATATATAACTTCTTTAAATAATTTAAAGAAAGTTGAATCCAAATAGAGAAGAAATATATTTCCACACTCATCTTTCATCTAAACCCATTATAACCTATTAGATTGAAACTCTCCTATATTTTGAGTAAAAAAATTAAATATGATAAATTAATACACTTTTTATTTAAAATTTAAGATTTGACTATAGGTTTTTGCTTCATCTACAATAGGTAAAAGAATCTCTTGTCCTACTTTTATCTCATCTGGATTTTCAAAATCTGGATTTGCATTAATAATTTCAACATACATCGTTGTGTCATTATACTGTTTACGTGCAATATCATAAAGGGTCTCACCTTTTTGAACAATATAAAGATGATACAGTTGCATGGGTACCTTAGGTTCATTTGAAACGTTAGTGGTTGTTTTATTTGTATCGGTGTTTACTACTACTTTATTCAGGGTGGAGATATTCCTATCTATCACTTCTGAATCCGTTACAATGACATTTTTATCTACCATTTGATTACCTATAGAAAGATTGTTTTCTGCTACTTGAGTAGCTTTCTCCATAACTTGAGGGGTAGCTTGTGTACTCTGCATAGCCCTACTAGAACCATTAAGCTCATTGACTTTTGTTACGCTCATAGGCATTACTGGAGTCAGTATCTTCTCTTTTACATTCTTGCCTTTTTGTACTTCTCTCTTTTCTAGTTCGCTTTTTTCTATAGAAACAGCCATTCCCTTTTCATTATTTTTTGAATTGACTAATGATTTAACGGTAAGTATCTTCTGCTCTTTTTCCAAAGTTTCAATCTTAGAGTTTTTCCCAAAAGTTAAAGCATCTAACCCCTTATGTTGTTCTACCTTATTGACCTCTACAATTTTTTTGGGGTCTCCCCAATGAAAAATATTAAAATAAGCCCAAATTAAAAATCCAAGTAATAAGAATAGTAGTACTCCACTGTATATTCTTTTTCGTGTTACCCGACTGACTTTTTCATTCTCATTAGCATATGAATAATAAGCGTCTATATTTCCTTGATAATTCATCTATTGTTCCTTTGAAATTTTAAATATTTTTAAATAATTTAAAACATTAATAGTTATTTTTTATTATATCACTACTTTTATTAAAAAACAAGAACAATTAAAAACAACACTAATTAACAATATATAATTATATAGAGCCTTACTATAATTAATAGAGTATAATTCTTCCATATAAACACCAAGGAACTCCATGTGTAACTTTAACACGCTAACAAATGAAGAGAAACTTCATTTTCATACTATTTTAATGACAGCTGCCAACAATTATGGTGGCATAAACTTTTTTCTTCAACTCATTGAAGCACTAAGAGAGAGTAGCCCTCACCCCTTAACTTCAAGACATCAAGATTTTCTTTTT
>JALSHP010000277.1 GCA_026982175.1 Campylobacteraceae bacterium | reverse complement strand
GTTGAAGAACATAACCTTTTAGCTCTTTGGCTAAACTATTTGCTTTGGTAATTGCCCCACCCATCCCCTCTGCTGCGGGGGTTAGTATAATCTCTGCACCTAAGTGCGTAAGTAGTTTACGTCGTTCAATACTCATAGATTCTGGCATGGTGAGGACGAGCTTTAAAGATTTAGCAGCACAAATGGCAGCCAATCCAATACCTGTGTTACCTGAAGTGGGTTCAATGATGGTTGAGTTTTTATCTATCTCGCCAGAGGTCAATGCCATGTTTATCATGTTCATGGCAATTCTATCTTTAACTGAAGAGGTAGGGTTCATAAACTCACATTTACCTAAAATGGTAGCTCCTGTAAGTTCAGAGAGTTTGTTGAGTTTAACTAAGGGCGTATTTCCAATAAGTCCTTCAATATTTTCATGTACCATGTGGTCTCCTTTTTTTCTTTTAGTTCTTTGTAGCATGATGCTACTTTATATAGGTTGATTTAATGGATTTAGATGACAATAGAGTATTTTAATGTTTCACCTGCGTACATTGGGACTACTTCTCCATATTTATCAGGTACCACAAATGCTCTCTCGTCTAAAGTAATGGTTGTTTTTGGTACGGTAATATTCGTATAAATTTTTTGAGCATTATCTGAAACAAATGCTTGTAGTTTTTGTACGCTTGAGTGCTTCATAAATAGCTCAGTTAAAACTTGTAAGGCAATGGGTGCTGTAAAAACACCTGCTGCACAACCACACGCTTCTTTGGCATGTTGGGGATGGGGGGCAGAGTCTGAACCAAACATCACTTTTGGGTGTCCCTCTAGGGCTACTTTGAGTAGTGCAGCTCTATCTTCAGGACGTTTAGCAATGGGTTTACAAAAGAGATGAGGTTGTAACATTCCTCCTGCTACATCATCAAGGGTAATGAGTAGATGATGTAGTGTAATGGTTGCATAGAGGTTTTCAAATTTATCTAAAAGTGCCACACTCTCTTTGGTGGTAATATGCTCCATAATGATTTTAAGTTTAGGAAAGTTACTTGCTAACATTTCATAGATAGAAGAAAATTCAGCTTCTCTGTCCATCACAAAGCCATTGGTCTCTCCATGAACACAAAGAGGAATGTTCAACTCACTCATTGCAGTCAGTGTTGGGCGTAACTCCTCCACATCAAAGCCACTTAAGCCCCCCTCTGAATTGGTAGTTATACCTGCGGGGTAGAGTTTAATAGCGGTAAGTTCATCTTTGAGAGATTCCAAAAACTCTTTGGTATAAGTGGGTTTGAAAAATAGCGTCATATAGGGCGTAAAAGTCTCACTATTAGACGCTTTTAAAATACGCTCTTTATAGCTTAAAAGTGCCTCTTCTGTTTCAATAGGAGGTACTAAATTTGGCATAACAATAGCACCTGCAAAAGTTTCAGCTGAAAGGGGTGCAACAGTTTGAAGCATCGCTCCATCTCGAAGGTGTAAGTGCATATCAAGGGGGGAAGTAAGCGTAATGAACATTTTTCTACCTAATAAATAATTTACACGATTATTGCACAAATATGGTTAAAATGACGTGTTAATGATTAAAATTTTTTATAATATAAAATAACTTTTTTTCATAAGGAACAATCCAATACTTCACTTTTAAATTTTGTTGTAGTAGTATAAGATTTGGTTTTTTATATTTGATAACAGGATAATCAATCCCCCCTGCAAAGAGTTGGTTGCAACATAAAATACGTTTGCTCGTCTGAAAAAGAGCTTTGTCCACTCTGTTAAACTCAAATTGCCACTTGGCATACTCGGAACAAGTAGGGTAGTAGCGACAAGAAGCAGGTAACATCTTTGAGATATATTGATAGCCTTTAATAGGGATTAAAAAGAATTTACTTAACATCTATAAGATTTCCATTTTGGATGATGTAAGATTTGGACATATTGGCTGAATGATAAATGGTAGTCCCATACTTTTTAGAGTAGTATTGCAAGAGTATCTTTTGTTGTGTAGGCTCAATGGAGGGGACAACCCAACCATTATTGGAGATGACTATCATATTTTTAGGCTCTCCCTCATAAAGAGATTCAGAACAGGCTTCATAGCAGATGGCATTTCTAAACTTTTTTCCATTGATTTCATAGTCAATAGGTTTTTTGGATGCCACATAGTCAGGTGCTCCATCGAAAAACAGCTCGTTGATGATTTTACCCATAAATTTAGGCAAGGGGTTTGATTCACCAAAAGGAACAAGTACCACTTTGTTGGCAATGGTGTAGTTCCCCTCTTTAAAAATATAGGTAGAGTTTCGGGGTATCTCTTCATCAATATAGAGTGAACCTAAAACAATGCTAATCTTATGTGAGCGTTCAAGTAGGGCTTCCATAAGTTTGGGTTGTTGGTTTAAAAAGAGGGCAAAAATGGACTCTGGTAAAATGACCAAAGATTTTTCCTCCTTTATCGCTTGGTCAATGGTATCAAAAACCATGCCGATGTGTTTCTGTTGTAGTTCAGGTTTCCACTTCTCAACAACATTAATGTGAAAATTGCTCAAGACGATGTTTTGGCTTAAGGCTTTTTGTTTTTGAAAGTGTGAGGCATAAGGGTAAGTTCCCAAAATAAGCAACAAAAATAAAAATTGTTTTTTATAAATGCTTAAAACTAAAGAGAAGAGAAGCAAAGTAAACTGCCACTTTTCAATGCCAATATAGGAGTTAGTAAAGAGCAGTTCGGGTTTGTACCAGTCAAATCCAAAAGGATGGATATAAGAAAAGATTAAGAGTGCTAAGGCTTTAAAAAGAAGATTTAAACTTTTATGATAACGCTCTAAAAATTCTGAAAAACTTCCCACAAAGGCAAAGAGTAGCCCAAAGGTAATGGAGCTAAAGAGTACACCAATAGGAATAGCCCATGCAAAACCATAGTTTTTAAAACTTACCGAGAGCCACCAAAACCATAGGGTAGCCATGAAGAAGCCAAACCAAAACCACACTTTTTTGTCCGCTTGTAAGAGGTAGTAAAAGCTAAGTAAGCCCAAAATGGTATTGAGTAGATAGTTTATGAACCCAAACCAATCTAAGTAGAGTGACCCAGCCGAGAGCAAGGCGATGAAAAAGCCTCTTGTTATGTTGTTAATGGTAAAATAATCGCTAATTTTTATAGACAACTTCAAAGGATTCCTTTATGCAAGAACTAGGACAATTTCTGCCCCTTATTTTTTTATTTGCTATTTTTTATTTTTTAATCATTAGACCTCAGCAAAAACAACAAAAAGAACACGCTGCTATGCTAGAAGCACTTACCAAAGGTGATAATATTGTCACCGCGGGTGGGCTTTTGGTTGAAGTGGTTAAAGTTGAGGAAGATTTTATCAAAATCAAACTGAACGACACAAGCATTGTTAAACTTGACAAAGCCTTTGTGAACAAAAAGGTAGAAGCGTAAATATGGGAAATTTAAACTATAGAGTCGTTGTTTTTCTCTTTGCATTTTTATTTGGAATAGTCTTCTCTATTCCCTCTTTGGTGCAGAGTGATGAGGGTAAAAAGATTACCCTTGGACTTGACCTACAAGGTGGACTTCATATGCTTCTCTCTGTCAAAACAGAAGTGGCATTAGAGTCTAAAATCAAATCAATGGGTACATCATTAAAATATAATTTAGAAGATGATGACATTGTTTATGATGCCTTACGAATAGATGGTGACAAAGTTACTTTTGAACTCTTAGATGAAGATGATGTTAAAAATGTAGATGCCATGATGGCTGAAAATTTTGCTGATGCTAAAGTGGTTAAAAATGGGATGACCTATGCACTCTCTTTAACAGCTAAACAAGCTCATGAGACAGAAAAAGCTGCCATTGACCAAGCGGTTGAGACCATTCGTAATCGTCTTAATATGTTTGGACTAGCAGAACCAACGGTTGCCAAACAAGGAAGTGACCGAATTTTGGTTGAAGTCCCTGGTATTAAAACCCAAGAGGATGAAGACCGTATTAAAGCACTTATTGCTAAAGCAGCCCACTTACAAATGATGGCTGTTGATGAAGATAGAGCAAACCGTGTCTACTCTATGAGTGAAGAGGAAGCTAAATCTTATGGCGACATTATTTTAGCCGATGTGGAAAACAAAGAGATAAAATATCTTCTTTATTCAGTTCCTATCTTAGATGGTTCAATGCTTACTGATGCCAAAGTAGGCTATGAAGAAAAAACAAACCGCCCAATGGTAACTTTTTCACTTAATGGTCAAGGTGCAAAAATCTTTGGTGACTTTACGGAAAAATCAGTAGGTAAACGTATGGCGGTGGTTTTAGATGGTGAAGTTTATACTGCTCCAAATATTATTCAAAGAATTGGGGGAGGAAATGTTCAGATTACAGGTGCTTTTACCCCACAAGAGGCAAATGACATCTCTATTGCTTTACGTTCAGGTGCTTTGTTAGCCCCAGTTCAAGTTGAAAGTCAACGAAGTATTGGGCCAAGCCTTGGAGCAGACAATATTAAAGCGAGTATCATCGCCCTAGTAGTTGGATTTTTAGCAGTTATTATCTTTATGGTGCTTTACTATGGTGCAGCAGGGATTATCTCTAACCTTGCCTTGGTAGCTAACCTATTTCTCATCTTGGCTGTTATGTCCATGTTTGAAGCGACACTGACGCTTCCAGGAATGGCGGGGATTATCTTAACTGTGGGTATGGCTGTTGATGCAAATGTTATTATCAATGAGCGTATTCGTGAACTTTTACATAATGGAGCTTCTTTAACCAAGTCCATTGAGCAAGGGTATAACAACGCTTTTACGGCAATTTGGGATGCGAACGTTACCACGCTTATCGCAGCAGTAGTTCTTTTTGCTTATGGAACAGGTCCTATTAAAGGGTTTGCTTTGACCATTAGTATTGGTATTTTGGCTTCAATGTTAACGGCAATTTTAGGAACACATGGTATTTACCAATGGTTATTACCTAAGATAGATAAGAAAAAATTGAAATTCTGGTTTGGAATTAACAAAGAGATAGCTACTAAAGGAGCGAAATAATGGAAGTATTTAAGTATGAAAAAGCCATAGGCTTTATGGAAAATGCGAAAAAAACAGCCATGGTTTCAGCCTTTTTAGTTGTTGCTTCGTTGGTACTTCTTTTTACAAAAGGCTTAAATTACGGTATTGACTTTGCAGGTGGAACAATCATTCAAGTAAAATATGAGGGCATCGCCCCCATTGAGAAAGTACGAACCATTGTGGCTAAAGATGCTAAATATGCAGGAGCAACAGTTACTAAGTTTGGGGGGGACAATGAGTTGGTCATTCGTACCAAACAAGCCTCTAAGTCAGTCTCTGGTGGGGCAAAAGTAGAAGTGCAAAAGATGCTAAAAGATACAGGTACTTTTGAGATTAGACGTGTGGATTTAGTAGGTCCTGCTGTGGGTGAAGAGTTAAAAACTAAAGGTTTACTCTCTATGCTCTTTTCTATTATTGGTATTTTAATCTACTTATCATTCAGATTTGAATGGCGTTTTGCTGTCGCGTCTATTGTGGCATTGGTACATGATGTTACCATTGCTATGGGGATGTTGGCTCTTTTCCAAGTTGACATTAACTTGCCAATTTTAGCAGCTATTTTAACCATATTAGGGTATTCACTGAACGATACCGTCATTGTCTTCGACCGTATTCGTGAGGGGATTCGTACCATTAAGTCACCAAATATGTCAGAGGTGATTGATGAGTCCGTAACCCATACGCTATCGCGTACCACATTAACCTCGTTAACCACATTCTTTGTGGTCTTAACACTGTTTGTGTTTGGTGGAGAGATTATTCATGGTTTCTCATTTACGCTTTTAGTGGGTGTGGTTGTGGGTACATACTCCTCTATCTTTGTGGCATCACCAATCTTGATGTGGTTAAACTTCTCTGTCGCTGAATTTAGAGAGAAAGAAGCCGCTGCTGCAAAACGCCAAAAAGAGCGTGAAAAGCAACGTGCACAATTTGAACAAGGAACCATATAGATGAATTGGGGTAAAGTTTTTTACATATTTTTTGCACTGATGTCACTCACGACATCGGTAGCTTTTCTTTTTGAACATTCAGCCGTGGCACTTTTTGCAGCGGCAAGTATCAACTTTATCTCTAGTATTCTAAAGTTAGGTGTTAGAAACTTATTGGCAGCTGAACTTTTAGCAGGTTCATTGGTAGCAGACTTGCATCTTATTCCTGCATTTTTTATGTTTCAATTTGGAAATACTGCTTCACATGGTGGTTTGATTACAGGTCTTGTAGCAGGAGCGATTATTGCAAACTTATATACCTTGGTAGTTTCTATTGTTGAAAGTGCTAGGACAAAAGAGGACTTTTAATCAAGTTCGCATAAGAATGAGGTTACGATAAGCACTTATTTAACTTTACTCACTTCATGCGAACCTTTTTACCCCTAAAATTAAAACAAATCTAGCTAAAATCCCCCTAAAATTGAACACAAAGAAAACAACATGAATGATGGACTACTCTACATAAAAGATGCTAAAAATATGAAAGAAGCTCTTGCCAAAAATCTATTTGGTCAAGACCGAGCCATAGAGGTGATTGCAAACAGTATTAAAAGTAACATTGTTCTTGACAACAATCGCCCCAAAGCAACCTATCTCTTTTTAGGACCACCAGCCACAGGTAAGACCTATCTCTCGGAGCTTATGACCAAAGAGATGAGTGAGTATAAAATCCGTAAATTTGACATGACACAGTACCATGAACAAAATGGGGGTGAACTATATGGTTATCCTAAGGGGTGGTCTGGTTATGGGGTAGGGCAACTCACAGGTTTTGTCTATGACAATCCTAAAACCATTATTGTGCTAGATGCATTTGAAAAAGCTGATAATGTTATCCAAAACAACTTGCTCTCCATTTTTGAAGGTGGTGAGATGCGTGATGCGTGTGGTTGGGACAAGATGAGTGACCAGCCTTGTAGTGATGATGATGCTAAGATTTACAATGAGGGAAATGCCAATTTTATTGTCGATTTTAGACAAACTATTTTCATTATTACCTCCTCTTTGGGGAAAGAATTATACAGCGATAGTAAGTTTATTGAGTTGGTAGAAGATGACTATATCCAAGCTGAGAGTATGATTTTAGATGCATTAAAACGAGAAGAGAAGCGAAACATTAAGACAGGTGGAAATCAAAAAGCAATTATTCCTGAACTTATTTCACGTTTCTCTCAAGCGACCATTGTCTTGTTTAATAAACTCAACTATGTTGCCTATGAAGCGATTGGTAAAAAGAGTTTTTTAGAGTATCAAAAAGCATTTGACTCGACCATGGAGATTGAGTTTAAGGTAGATAAAAACTTTGAGAAGTTTTTAACCACACAGATTTTGCTTTTTGCCCCAGAGTTTGATGCCAGAAGAATTAAAAATAAAATGGGTGAAGTGTTTTTTACTAAATTAACGGATTATATTCAAGGGAAAAACAGAGCCATTACGGAGTTTGAAGAGATAAAAGTGAGCATCTCTAAAGATGCAACGCAATTCCTTATGAATAACATTTACCCCTTAATCAAAGAGGAGAAGTTAGTCAAAGAGCTTTTTAGAAAGAACATTAAGCTTGAAATTGATGATGGTTTTAGCATAAAAGGCACAAGCCTCACCTATAAAATAAAAAGTTGTTCTTTTAAACAAGTTAAACGTATTCGCGACTTTTCAGAAGATGGTTTGGTCTTTGACATTCCCAATGTTTCGTTCGATGACATTGCAGGACACCACAAAGCAAAAAGCAGACTCTTAGAGGTCATTAAGTTTTTAAAAGAGCCAAAACTTCTTAAAGATTTTAACATCCAACCTCCAAAAGGGATGCTCCTCTATGGACCTCCAGGAACAGGAAAAACACTCTTAGCCAAAGCTTTTTCTGCTGAAGCAGAGTTGCCGTTTATCTCCATTACAGGGGTTGAACTTTTACAACTTGACAAGATTAAAAAAGTGTTTGAAAAAGCCAAAGATTATGCTCCAGCGATTATTTTTATTGATGAGATTGATACCATTGGAAAGCGTGAAAAAGAGAACAGCCGTGAGGTACAGATTAATAAATTTTTAGCTGAAATGGATGGGTTTGCTAACAAAGAAGATGAACACATTTTCATCATTGCTGCGACAAATTACAAGGAGAACATTGACCCTGCTATTATTCGACCAGGACGAATTGAGATTCACATTCCCATTGATGACCTTGACCGTGATGCTAGAAAATATTTCATTGACAAAATCATCAAAGAAAAACCAACTTCTGGTGAGTTTGACATAAATAAACTACTCATTGCCACAGCAGGACTCACTGGAGCTCAGCTTGAACTCATTAGCAAAGAGGCATCTTTTTATTGTATACGAAATGATATTCCTGCCATTAGCCAAGAGATTTTAATAGAGCAGATAAATTTTGTCAAATATGGTGAGGGACATGCCCAGATATTAGATGAGAGTGTTTATGAAAAGACAGCCGTGCGTGAAGCTGCTCATGTGGTCATCTCTAAAGTGTTAATGCCCAATGTTCCTCTCAAACAGGTCTCTGTAATTCCTAAAAACCATCAAAATGGCTTCATTGAGACCAACTTTGATAAACTGCAAAAAAACATCACCATAGAGGGGATGAAGAACCGAATTTGTATCTCATTGGCAGGAAGAATTGCCCAAATGAAAAAGTATGGAGCAATAGATGGACTGGACATGGAAGCAGCTTCAGATTTAAAACACGCCATTAACGATGCGTTTATCGCCATTGCTCATTATGGTATGGATGAAGAGCTACGTTACGTGAAAACCAAAGAGATGAAGCATGATGCCCAAAAAGAACAAACAGGGACTCAAAATCTCCAATGTGATGACCCAAAAATAAACGATGCCATTGAGCGTTGGATGCGAGAAGCTGAAGCCAAAACGCTCAAACTTATGGATGAACATTGGGAAAAAGTAGAGGGCTTAACTTTGTTGTTGTTGGACAAAGAGATAATGTATGAAGAGGATTTGAGAGAGGTTTTGGTGTAAGACCTAAGTGCTTACCTCCTCCTCCAAATCTTAGAAAAATCAAAATCAATTTTACATTTTTTTAGTTCAAACTCATAACGCTCATCTGAAAAATCACCCACTTTGAGGTAACGACCCTCTTTGAGTTGGTAGAGTTTTGCCATTTGTTTTTTAGGATAGACAATCACGTAAAACTCAACACCCTCTTGCTCATAGAGTTCAAACTTTAGCGTCTCATCACGTTTTACCGTTGACTTAGAAGCAATCTCAAAAATAAGTTCAGGCTTTTTGGTGATTTTCTCATCAGGTTCATAACAGATGACCAAGGTATCTGGTTTGACTACGGTGTCACTTGATATTTCCCAATCTATTTCAAAGAGGGCTTGACATTTGGGACAGTTGTCAAGCTGTTCATCTAATTGTCTGGCAATTTTCATACTAATGCTTTGATGCGTAACAAGAGGTGACGGAGCCATGGCATAGGGAGAACCATAGATTAATTCCCAATCATCTTGCCAATGCTCACGGTCTTCAACTGTGTAATATTCTGTGTAAGTTTGAGCAAACATGATAACTCCTATAATTTATTGGTTTTATTATAGCAGTTTTTGGTTAATTTTAACTCTCTCCACGAATTTGATAGGTAATATCTCCAGCACCAAAAGCAGTGATAAGGTCTTCACGATACTCTTTGATGATGTTGTTGTCTTTGATGATTTGAACGACACCATCTTTTCGCGTTATGCTGTCTGCCATGTGGAGTTTGTAGCGTGAAAAAGCTCCTTTGAGGTCAATGTCCACCTCTAGCTCTCCTGCTGACCAAATGGGTAAGATGACCAATTCATCAACGCCTTCAAAACACTCTACAAAAGCAGGTAAATTGTCAAGCGTTCGGCTATATTTATGAGGTTGCCAAATGACGTTGAGTTTGTTAAAGCTTCTAAGTTTTTTATAGGCTTGAAGCGACTCCATAGTCACTTTGATTTCAGTTGGGTGGTGACCATAGTCGTCGATGACAACACAATCTTCATCGTTTTGAACAATGTCAAAACGTTTTTTGATGCCTTTGTAATTAAGGAGGTTTTGACGAATATCTTCTAGCTCCTCACCCATTTCTAACGCGCCTAAAATTGCCAAAGCAGCGTCAAGGGCGATGTGATTTCCAAAACCAAAAACTTCAAACTCGCCAAAATTTTTAAAACTAAATTTTGTGTGAGGCTCACCATTGACCAAAACAAACTCTATGTTGCTTATATCTTTAGAAGGGTAGAGTTTGGTACTTTGGATTTCAAGTGAAGCTAAAAACTCATCTTCTGCATTGATAATGCGTACTTGTGCAAGGCTTAAAAAGTTTCTATAGGCGTTATAAAATCGCTCTTCATCATACTCATAATACTCCATGTGTTCAGGCTCTACATTGGTGACAATGGCAAGATAAGGATTGGAGTTTAAAAAGCTCTCATCGCTCTCATCTGCTTCAAACACTACTTTGTTATTTTCGGCATGACGAACGTTTGAACCAAACTCTTTGCTAATTGCTCCTATGAGTGCATTGGAGTTAGGAATGATGGCACTTAGCATCGCTGAAGTCGTACTTTTTCCATGAGCTCCACCTACTGCATAGACCTCTTTGTCTCCTAAAATTTCAATGAGTGACTCTTTTCGAGAAAGCAGTTTAATGCCAAGCTCTTTGGCTCTTTGATACTCTGGATTGTTAGGACGAACGGCTGCTGAGTAGATGATTTTGTCAACACCCTCAACAGCATCTCCATGGTGAGGAATGGTGATTTTCGCCCCAAAGTTTAGGGCTAAATCGTTGGTGATTTCTGTCTGTTTGATGTCTGAACCAGAGATGCTATGACCACAGTTTGCTAAAAGTTTTGCTAAAGCTGAGAGACCGATGCCTCCGATACCTATGAAGTGTATTTTTTGTTTTTGAATATTATTCATTATTTACTCTCTTCCAAAACTTTCAACTCCTCTTTGCCAAGTTTGACATATTTGGCAAACATATTGAGTAAAATATCAGTAGGTTGGGCAAAAGTTTGAATGAAAAATGCCGTTGGGTCAGACTCATCAACTCCTGTAATATCCACAAGGTTTTCAATAAAATCATCAAAAGTATGACCTGCCATTACGGCACAAGCATGAACCATCATCGCATCTTTAAGCGTCTCATCTTCCATGGTATGATTTAAGACTAAAAAAATCTCTTTTGAGCCTTTTTTATCATTTTCACTGTAACGCTGAATACCATTTTCATAGATGGCTCTAGCAGTAGCTAAATCTTCATACTCATTCATGTCAAAGCCTTTTCCTTCAGTGAGTTTGGTGGCTAAAACATCAAAGGCTGTGTTGACAATGAAAGTGAAAATCTCATTTATTTCATCTTCAGGAGCTTCTAAAAGTAGTTTGGCATCTAAAAGTTGGTAGCCTTTGGCGATGCTAAGCTCCTCTTTCATCTCTTTCTCTATGGTTTTTAAATTGCCTAAGAACTCTTCGTTTGTTTTTAGTGCTTCTATGTCTATCTCTTCTTGTTGCATCTTATTCTCCTCAATCTTTTTAATTGTCTAACATGGTTTTAATACGTTCTAAACACTCTTTTGTTTTGTTCTCTTCGTAAACCAGTGCCAATCTTACAAACCCTTTTCCTTGCCCCTCTCGTCCTAAGAATGAACCAGGAATGACTTTGAGGTTGTAATTTTTGTAAAGCTCTATGGTAAATTTAATCTCATCTTCAACCTCTAACCAAATGTAAAAGGTGGCAAGAGGTGACTCAATGGCTAAAATCTCTTTGGCAAGTTCAAAGTTCTTACGGTATTTGGCTCGAAATCCATTGACATGCTCTTGGTCAGCCCATGCAACAGCTGCTGCATGTTGTAGTGGGAGTGGGGAGGCACAACCAACATAGGTTCGGTAAGTCATGTAGGCTTTTAAAATCTCGGCATCACCCGCGATGAAGCCTGAACGAAGTCCAGGGGCAGAAGAGCGTTTTGAAACAGAATTGACGACTAAGATATTTTTAAATTCATGATTTCCTTCTTCTATACTCGCATTGAGCAAAGAGGGAACAGGTTCATCTAAATAGAGGTCTATGTAGCACTCATCATTGAGCAGTACAAAGTCATGCTTTTGTGCTAATCTTACCCATTTTCTTAGCTCTTCCATAATCATGGTCGCTGAAGTAGGGTTGTTGGGTGTGTTGATGATGACAAAATGACACTTGGCTAATTCCTCCTCTTCAACGATATGTTCAAAGTTGTTTTTGGCTTCTAAATTAATGTAAACCACTTGCGAACGTGTTGCTTTGGCAGCTCCCTCATAAATTTGATAAAAAGGATTAGGGTAAGCCATAACAGAGTTTTCAATGTCATGCAGTAAAAACTGTGGAAAGTTAAAAAGCACTTCACGTGTTCCAAAAGTGGGAATAATCTGTGCATTAGAGAGTTCCAAATTAAAACGTGTTTTTAGATACTTAAGCATCGCTTCTCTTAAAACAGGCTCTCCAGAGGTTTTGGGATATTTATTGAGTAGGGACGCTGAATTGCTTAAGACATTTAAAATAAATTGGGGCGTTTCAAATTGAGGTTCACCAATGGTTAAGCTTAAGGGTGCGTAATCTTCATTGGGCGAGATATTTTCTAAAAGGGTGTTGAGTTTTTCAAAGGGGTAGGTTTCAAAGTTCACAGTAAATCTTTATGGCATTAAATTTTAGTTGTGATTATAACGAAGAAGAGATATGAGTTAAATAAGCTTTGAAGCTTATTTAACGTTAAGAGGTCTGTTTATTTTTTACCACAAGAAATGGTTTTAGCCATTGGTGGTAATTTTCTTATAATTATTTTTCCCATTTTTGCAGGTTTTAAGTCACTACAATCAACTTTCTCACAAGGGATAACTTCTGCCATTTTTATATCGACAATAGTAATAAGTTTACCTTCTGCCTCTTCTAAATTCTCATTACTATCACTACAAGCATCACCCTGTTTAAGTTTTGGGTCACTACTTGGAGTAGAAGATTGGGCTTCAATTTTAATCTCATCGCTTATTTCTACTTTAGAATCATTCGTTTGTGTACTCACTGGTAGAGCAGGGGCAGCATATAGAGCGTTCGTTGTAAAGAGGAAGAAAAGTGTATTTTTTAGTACTCTTATAATCTTAATCATGTTTATTACCTTTTTCTTAAATATATAATTTAAAACTATATAACAGTTCACCTTAAATAGACAACTAGTTTTATTAAAAATGATGTATAATTACATAAAATTTAATTAAAATAGTGATAAAGTATATCACA
>JALSHP010000276.1 GCA_026982175.1 Campylobacteraceae bacterium | reverse complement strand
AAATTTAATACCTCATTCATCTCTTTTGTTAAGGAACTCTCTTTTTCTTTAGAACTTTCAAGTGAAGAGACTCTACCATTTTTAAAATATTTTATTTTCTTTGTCATATCCGTTGAGAAGTCAATAGTCTTCAAAATTTGATTGGCTTTTTGTGTATCACAGTAATGTTCTTTTGTTCCCTCTCCACCCTTACAAGCTACAAATAAATTTGAATAGTCAATCTGCTTTTCTCTAAAATCAGATTGAGGTAAAAAATGTTCTATTTTAGAAGTTCTTTCAGAGATACGACTCATACAATAACAACAAACATACCCTTGCTCTTCTAGTAACTGTTTTCGTAAAATAGCGTTTTCTTTATAATCTTCGTAAATTGTCTCTTTTCTCATATCAGAACTAGGAATTGAACTTCGATAGGCTGTTAAAGAGATTGGTTCTTGCCCTTTAGTTATCTTCTTCAAAATCAATCCGTTCAAAAGCTAAACTATTTCTAAGGCTTAAAATTTCGCTATCATTTTCACCAATAATATCTTCAAGATTATTAATCGCTTCTTCTGCTTTATCATACTCTTCATTTTCTATTAAATCTTCACACGCTTCGATTTTAAGTAAGATATTTTTCTCTCTTGTATATTGTACCCCCATAACCTCTTCAAGCACCCATTCTATGTCTCTCCCATAAGCCATTGAGTTATCTACAACTTCTATATTCCCCTCATCATTTTTTCTAAGAATACGTAAATATTCATTCTTAGCAGACCCAATAATATGAGGCGAATGAGTAGCTATAATGATTTGACAGTTATTTTTAAATGCAAAGTTTTCATAGATTTTTAGGACTCTGTTTTGCCACGAGGGGTGTAGAGATAGTTCGGGTTCATCTATTAAGATTACTTTGTCTTTGTAGTCTTTAAAATATAAATATAAAATTTTAGATAATAAAGTTTTTTCTCCTGTTGAGAGTTCATCTATATCAAACTCATCTCCACTTTTATCTTGAAAAAGAACTTCTTCTTTATTGTAGTTAATAGAAGATAAATTAAAACTCAAATCCAAACCATCAAATACATCTCTAATATATTTTTGTAACTCTTCTAATGCTTCAGATGGTTTATCTATCTCAAAAGCTCTATCAATATATTTTTGTCGAATAGTCTCTTTTATATTTTCAATTTTATCTGACCCTGCTGGTAAATAGACTATATTATCTGTAAAGAAATCATATTCATATAATGAAGGGTTGGTAGAATCATTAGCCGAGGTAACTTGATAAATATGATTTTCATAAGAGACTTCTAATACTTGACCATTAATATCCAAATAACCTGTTGTTACAAAATCTTTCATAAATTTTAACAAACTAGTCTTCCCACTCCCATTAACCCCTGCCAAAACAATAATTGGCAAAGCCTCATCATTTTCATCAACAAAAGAGATGTCAAAATCTTTAAACATCTTATAATCTTCTATGTGGAGTTTTCTTAGTTTCATGGGTATCCTTTGGGTACGTAGGGGGCGATTGCCATCGCACCAAATATTGTGATATGTAAAAATAATTATATATCAGCATTATTAATCGGTGCGATAGCAATCGCCCCCTACCAATTCAATTAAACCTATTCTACCACAAATCATCTAAACATAATAATTTAAGCGATATAATTCCACCGAATTTATCACTTTCGAGTTTATCGAAAAATCAGATAAGGAAGGGGGTGCTTGACATGCCAGGAATTAAATTATCTTCAAGAGATACTTTTGAAGACTCTTACCGAAAGTTCAAAAGACAATGTGACAGAAACCTAATCGTTACTGAAGCTCGTGCTAGACAACATTACGAAACACCAACTGAAGCAAAGAAAAAAGAAAAAATTGCCACTCGCAAGAAAATTCTTAAAAAACTTTACATGCTTAGAAAGTATGAAGCAAGACTTTAATCAGTCTTC
>JALSHP010000275.1 GCA_026982175.1 Campylobacteraceae bacterium | reverse complement strand
CTTGGATTTTTGTCAATTGACGGGCTAAAAGCCTCTTTAGGAGATGACACCAACTACTCATTGGTATCTTTTGATGGTAACTACTTTGCAGGAGGCAATGAAAACTCTGCTGGATGTAGTAGTTACGCTTAAAAATTCACAACACCTGTAAGGGTGTTGATGAGCATACTTTTCTTCTTGACATTACTTAGCTCTTTTCCTGGGCTAGTTGTGGTAATAATGGCTCTACCCATCACTTTTTTACTCCCATCTTTTAGACGAACCCCCCAATAGTTATGGAGGATAATCGGTTCACGATTTTTCTCTCCTAGATAGAGCGTAATGTGTCCAGGAACAAAAAGTAGGGAGCGAAACGGTTTGGCATTGTTTAAGATGCTCTCTTTTTTCTCATTGCTATTGAGACCTCTTAGCGAGATGAACTCTGCCCCACTATTGGCTTGTTGTCGTGAATTTCGTGGTAAATAAATCCCAAAAGGGGCAAAAAAATCACGTGTAAGAGCAGAACAGTCTCGACACTTCTCTTTACCTCCCCAACCATAAGGCTCACCAACAAGCTGTTTAGAGATATAGGCTAAATTATATTGGTTAAATTTAATAGGTTTATGGGCGATAATATCAATGTCATTAACGGTAACTTTTTCAAGTTTAGCAAACCCTTTTTCATCTTTTTTGGCAATGAGATATTTTTTGGTTTGAGGGTCAATGGGAAAGATACTTCCCATTTTTACCAAAGAGATTTGACCATTTTCATCGGAGAGATTGAGGTTGTCTTTAACCGTAATGGCATAATCTCCATTTTGAAACTGCTCTTGAAACGCCAAATTGGTAAAGGCGATGTCTTTTGTTTTTATCCAACCTGAGGCAAAAGGGCTTTGGGCATAGACCCAATTTTTATTAAGAGAGTAGTGCGAGACCATAATTGGGGTATTGATATAGATTGCTGAGTTTTGAGAATAATCAAAAGGAAACCCCTCTCCTGTACGTTTTGGGTCATAGTAAATACCTTGATTACTAGGATAGAGCCGTAAATTGGTATGACGTAGCGTAATGGCAGGGAGATTTAGCGTATCCGCCTCTTTAAAATTTGAATTTTTAATGGCTTGTTTGTACCAAGCTTTAGAGATACGTTGCCCATTGGCTCGATAGGTTCTCTCTTTGGCATATTTAAACTGCCATGTTTTCTCACTGTGAGTGAGTTCTACTGCACTTTGGCTCCATGGGGCAAAAAACTTTTCATTGTAAATTTGGTCATAGCTAAGTTGTTCATCGGCACTCATAAGTTCTATTTGTTGGGTAAATGGGGTAGGGTCTTGGGGAATATTGCTTGTGTCTCCAACCTCATTTTTTTCCATGTAGTCAATATTGCTTGCTTCTCTTTCACCCAGAGACAAGATGGTCTGGGCATAGATAGAAGTAGCTAGTAGTAAAATAGTAATTAAAATTTTTTTCATGTTTATCTCCTAAATAAGTTCCATTATAATAAAAACTTTTGAAAAAAGATAGAAGATAGAGCTTATTTTATGGGATTTGTAAAGATAAGTGCTTTTAAGGAGACTATTTTTAACATAGGCTATTTTTTCTTATATTTTCATATTAGACTTCTTGCAAAACTTACTTCTCCCGACTTTCTTTCTCCACAATCCCAGACATCCCAAAACGCCGTGCCAACTCTTGTTTGACTCGGTCAGGTGAGATGTCACGGTAGCCTAAGCCTACTAAAGTATGATAGAGCAAATCAGCCGATTCATAAATGACTTGCTCATCAGACTCCTCATCTATCGCCACACAAACTTCATTTGCCTCTTCACGGATTTTACTAAGCATTAAATCTTTATCATTGAGCAATTTTTTTGTCCAAGATTTTTTAGCCTCTTTAGAATTTTTACGTTCTAAGATAGTATGATAAAGGGTATCTACCACACCATACATGGCATCGGTATCGACC
>JALSHP010000274.1 GCA_026982175.1 Campylobacteraceae bacterium | reverse complement strand
AATGTTCTTTGGGTAATGGATTGAATACTATCTAAATTATTTTCAATAAACTTCTTTTGTGTCGGTGTAAAATTATGAAACTCTTTACCATAAAGTTTGCGTATTTTACTATTAGGGTAAGACCAAGGCGTATCTAAAACAGGTTTAGGCTTCAACATCGGTTCAGCAATATAGACCATCTCACTCTCAAAAGCTTCCAAAGATTGTTGCTTTGGTGGCGTAACAACTTCTTCAACTATCTCTTCTCTAAACGGTTCTTCATTAAAAACTTCCTGCTCAAAGACTTCCTCTTCAAAAATCTCTTTTGGCACAACTTTTTTTTGAATTATTTTCTTCTTCTTTTTTATAATTTTCTTTTTCTTAACATGCTTTTTTTTGATAATTTTTTTCTTTTTGACAATTTTCTTTTTTACTTTTTTAAGAAGCTTTTTTTTCACAACAACTTTCTTTTTCTCGACAACTTTTTCAGGCTTTTTAACTATCTTTTTCTTTTGAGTAACGCTCTTCTTTTGAGATAAAATTTTCTCTTTAGGTTTTACTTTTGGCTTAGGAGGTACTGGCATATTCCTAATATCAATCTTAATAATATGAGGTTTAGATATTTTTGGTACTTCAATGGTATAAGCAAAATAATCTACATAGAACCAAATCAACAAGGCATAAACCAACAAAGAGATAATTAATGCTTTAAAGAGCCTCATCGCCATCACTTTTTATTTTTTAATAAATTTAAAATAGTATAATCAAAAAAAAATTCATCTCCTATTAAATAGAGAGAAAAGAAAGAGATTTAATGAGTTATCATAAAAGTGAAGTAGCATTTAAAGAAGCCTATGACGTTATTCCAGGAGGAGTGGATTCTCCTGTTAGAGCATTTTCATCCGTTGGAGGAACACCTGTGTTCATAGAACGTGGTGAAGGAGGTCATTTAATTGACATTGATGGTAATAAATACATTGACTTTGTACAGAGTTGGGGTCCTCTTATTTTAGGTCATTGTGATGCAGATGTGCAAAATGCTGTTGTTGATGCAGTGCAAAAAGGGCTTAGTTTTGGTGCTCCAACTCTTGGTGAAACCGATTTAGCAACAGAAATAGTAGAGATGTTTCCAAGCATCGAAAAAGTACGTTTTGTAAGCTCAGGAACAGAAGCAGTTATGTCTGCCATTCGTCTAGCACGTGGCTACACCAAACGTGACGACTTCATCAAATTTACAGGCTGTTACCATGGTCATGCTGACTCTCTACTCGTTCAAGCAGGTTCAGGTATGGCAACCTTTGGAAGCCCTTCAAGCCCTGGTGTTCCAGCAGATTTAACAAAGCACACCCTTTTAGCAACCTACAATGACATTGAGAGTGTCAAAAAATGTTTTGAGCAAAGTGAAAATGGGGTTTCAGCCATCATCATAGAACCAATAGCAGGTAATATGGGCTTAGTTCCAGCAGATGAAGCGTTTTTAGCAGAGCTTAGAACTTTATGTGATGAACATGGTGCATTGCTCATTTTTGATGAGGTCATGAGTGGATTTAGAGCCTCACTTACAGGCTATCAAGGTATTGGTTCGGTCAAACCAGACATTGTGACTCTAGGAAAAGTCATTGGTGCAGGTATGCCCGTGGGTGCTTTTGGAACACGCAAAGAGATTATGGCACAACTCTCACCTGAAGGTCCTATCTACCAAGCAGGAACACTTTCAGGAAACCCAGTTGCCATGGCAGCAGGACTAGCAAGTCTTAAAAAACTAAAAGCAGATGCCACCATCTACCCTACTTTAGAAAAAAGAGCTACTCGACTAATGCAAGGGTTTCAAGAAGCAGCCGATGAACTGAACATCCCTATGGTAACAACTGTTCGTGGTTCTATGTTTGGCTTTTTCTTTTCAGACAAACCTGTTAAAAACTTTGACGATGCCCTTGAAAACAACAGTGAACTCTTTGGAAAATTCCACG
>JALSHP010000273.1 GCA_026982175.1 Campylobacteraceae bacterium | reverse complement strand
ACAGGAAAAAAATGAAACTACTAAAATACTTAATTATCATCATATTATTGCTACTGGCGCTCTATTATCTCACGGTTTACAACTACAACACAATGGCAAAAGAGGCGAAACCGTTTATCTATACTTCTGTTAAGAATACTCCAACTAAAAGGTCAGCTTTGGTTTTAGGGTGTTCTAAATATTTGAGTGGCAATCGGATTAACTACTTCTACAAATACCGAATAGAAGCCACGGTACAACTTTGGAGAGCAGGAAAAATCAAAGCCATTGTGGTCTCTGGAGACAATGGGCGTAAGGGGTATGATGAACCAACACAGATGCGAGACGACTTGGTAAAAGCAGGTGTTCCCTCAAAATATATTCAACTCGATTACGCAGGGTTTAGAACGCTTGACTCCATTGTAAGAGCAGAGGCTATTTTTGATTTGAAAGACTATATTGTGGTTTCTCAACGTTTTCACCTTGAACGTGCTATTTTTATTGCTCATGAGAAAGGGCAAAAGGTTTTAGGGTTTGTGGCAAAAGATTTTGCCAATACTATTTGGGCAAAACGGATGAGACGGCGTGAGATGTTAGCAAGAGTTAAAGCTTGGTTGGACTTAAAGGTTTTTGGGGTTGAGCCTAAGTTTTATGGGGAGAAAGTAGAGCTTAATTATAGAGATTAAGCCACCCCAAAAGTCGCTCAACATTTAAGCCCATAGCTGTACTCTCATTTCCGTGAACGGATTTGATATACTTTTTACAAAACCCCTCAACCATACACCCACCTGCCTTTCCACTCCACAGGTTACTCTCTAAATAAGCTTCTAAATCTTTAGGGTCAAACTTTTCAAAATGATAATAGGTAGCCGAGACATCAGACATATAAAAATTTTGAGTCTTGTAGTGCATCGCAGAGATAATCGCCATGCTAGAGCCACTTTGAAGTTCTAAAATACGTTTGGCATCGTCAATATTTTTGGGTTTTCGTAAAAGCTCATTATTGAAAGAGAGTATGACCGAGTCAGCTGTGAGTAGGGGAGTTTCTAATCCAAACTCTTTAATGGCAGATTCAAGTTTGCCTTTACTCGCAATGTAGGCAAAATCTTTGGCATTACTGGTTTGGATAAGCTCCTCATCATAAGAGGGGGCTTGTTGTTTGAAGTCGATGTTGAATTTTTTAAGCAATAAGGCTCTACTGCTTGAATTTGAGGCAAGGTGTATCATTATAACCCTCTAAGCCCCACACCCAACCAAAGGGCAATTAAACCAAGAACAATATTTAACGGCAATAGAAATTTCGGAATTAACGCTACCATCGCTTTGGCTTGTGGTAGTTCTCCTTTTTCAAAGAGTTTTTGAGCCTTATAGCGTTTGCTGTACATCCAAATAAAATTGGCAGTCATGACCATCCAAATGTTCTCTTTCATCTGAAGTTCAGGGCTTTTCTCCATCGCAAAGATTAAGATGATGGCTGTGAGTAGTAAAATGAAAATAAACGGCATCACAATGTTAAAAAACTTCCCCATGAGTTGAAGTGTTTTTCCCAGTTTAATTTTAGGTTCATCAATACTTTGCATGGTAGGGTGAACAGCTAAACGAATGGCTATCATGCCCCCTATCCAAATGATGGCAGAGAGGACGTGTAAAAAGACTATCGCTTGTGCGTAGTTGGCAAAGAGGGTAATGGCTTGTTCTTTCATTGAATGTCTCCAAAATTTTAAGAGAAATATAACAGCTTTAGCTTAAAGATAGCAAGGGGTGATGCTGATTGCCATTAAAATTAGCTACAATATAAATAGAAATAAAATGGGGAGTTATTATGATAAAAAAACCATCTAATCGACACGCTTTACCAAAAGTGATTATTTCAGAAGTTAATAGTGATAATATTTTAGAATTTAAAATTAAATATGAGAAATTGGCACGGCTTGATAAGATTGAAGTTAAGGCTATGCATTATGATAATCGTAACATC
>JALSHP010000272.1 GCA_026982175.1 Campylobacteraceae bacterium | reverse complement strand
TTAACTTCTCCATAGAAGTCGAAAAGGAATCCAAAGGAGGCACTTCACCAATGACCACCTCTTGCAGAACCAAATGCTCATCACAATAGAGTAAATCGAGCTTTTTCTCACAAGGTTTTAAAGCTAAATCTACTTGTTCTTCTAACTTAGAGGGTAACTCAAAAGTACTTTTAAACTCTTTTTGTTCAGCACGAGGAATAATCCCCACGCTTAAGCCTTTTTGCGAAGCTAGATGCAGGACTTTTTTAATCTCCTCCAAAGAAGCCGAGACCAAAAGGTGTTCTCCCTCCTCAATGGCTAAACTCTCAAAGTTCGCAATATCGACAAGCACAAGCTCTACCTCTCGCGTTTTAGCATACGCCACTACAGAAGCTACTAGGGCTTCATCTTCTTTTGTTTGTATATAATAGTATCGCATCAAATAATGCTCTCCTCTTTTTTAACTTGTTGCATTGTTGTTCATTGCTAAAATCTCATCGACTGTAATATTATCGGCTCTTTCTTGAAAAAGCTTCAACTCATCTTTAAATATTTTCACATAGACATCAGGATATTTTGCATACCCTTTTGAGCCATATTTATCTTTGATATGCTCATAAACATCTTGGGCATTACCATTATTAAACTTCATACTGCGAATAACAACTTTTTCTAAGTCTGGCTCACCCCTATCTGCTGAAGAGATAAGTTCTGAAAGTTCACTATAAAACTCACCCTTAAAACTAGCCCTATGTTCCAAAACAGCATGAGCCACCTCTTTTAGCTCTTTTTGATTGAGCGTTTTTAAAAATTCATCTTCTGCTCTCATCACATATTCATAGGCTAACTCATTATGTATCGGTCTATCTTTAGCATTAAACATATCATGAATATAGGAGGCTAAAATAATTAATTTTTCATCTAAATTTTTATTTATCTTCAGTGCCAATTCACAAACATCATCTGCATGGTCTATCTTGTGTGCTTCATCGCCATCTTTGTAAAAATGGGCATAGTAGTCTCTAATCTGTTTTTTAAAATTTTGCATTTTTTATCCTTTATATGAGCTATCTAAATCTTTCTAAAGCGTAGCAAATCTAAATAAACCCCTCTTTAAAAAAATCTTCAATCTCCTCTAAATGTTCTGCAAATCCTAAAAAGCTATGGTCTCCACCCTCTTCTAAAATAAGTTTTGCATTGGGCAACATCTCTAATGCCTCTTTGTAATCTATGACCTCATCTCCCTTTTGAAGCATAAGCATTAAATTTTTCTCATTTGAATTTTCTATCTTTAAAGCTTTTAATTGCTCTATGTGTGAACTACTCCACTCAAATTTCGTTAAGTCATAGTAGTTAGTAGCCATTCCACTCTCTTGTGAAAGACGTATATCTGCATTTAAAGCAGGATTGACCAAAACAGCTTTTATGTTGTATTTGTTACTCAAATAGTGAGCGTAATACCCACCTAAAGATGAACCAATAAGAGAAACTCTCTCTCTTTTTAACCCATACTCAATTATCTCTTCTAGTGTTTTAATGGCTAAGATTGGAACATACGACAAAGAGGGAGCTAAAACGCTCTCTTTTTCAAAATACTCTCTTGTTCTATCAGCCTTAAAACTAAAACCACTACTTCCAAATCCGTGTATAAATATAATCATCTCTTTATCCTTTCATTTACTTCACTAAAAACTTCTCCAGTCTCCACACAATAAGCACTTAATTTTCCATACTCTTCTCTATCATAATAGCAACAGCCTGTATCAATACAAACATAATCTTCTTCTATCCTAGCACTATATTTTTGTGGCGTATGACCATAAACATTAAAAATATTAGTATTAGAAAGAGTTTCTTTCTCTCGTGTCCATTGTACCTCATACTCAAAAAAATCTTTTTGTGATACAACATGTCGCATAGACCATACTTGTGAAATATTGCTATGAGACACCACAACTTTTTTAGCTGATTTATGTAAA
>JALSHP010000271.1 GCA_026982175.1 Campylobacteraceae bacterium | reverse complement strand
GCAGGTAAAATTAAAAAAATTGTTGAGTTTGGAATGTTTATTGAGATGCCAGATGGTTTTGATGCCTTACTTCATATCTCAAAAGTAGCCAAAGAGCGGGTTAATAATTTAGAAGAGCGTTACAACGTTGGAGACAATATTGACATTATTGTTTTAGAGCAAAAGGGTAAAAAAGTAGAACTTTGTACTCCTGCTTACATTCTTTAACCTTTTGTAAGTTACATCAGCTATAATTGCACCGTTATTATGAATCTCCAGTAGGGAAACAGGTTGCATTTATGTGCTTGTTGGCATGGTTTACACTATGTTTACGCTATCCGAACGGATTTTGAACACAGTCGATGGGGACTTAAAACCTAACAAATTAAGGATTTTAAAATGAAAAAGTTTTTCTTACTTTTCTTAGCACTTGGTGCTGTTGCCTTTGCTGATGCAGATGGTGAATCTATGATTAAAGCTTACTCAGTAGTTGCTGCTGGTGTTGGTCTTGGTCTTGCTGCTCTTGGTGGAGCTATTGGTATGGGTCATACTGCGGCTGCTACTATTGCTGGTACTGCTAGAAACCCAGGTCTTGGTGGTAAACTAATGACTACTATGTTTATTGCTCTTGCGATGATTGAAGCACAAGTTATCTATACCCTTGTTATTGCTCTTATCGCTCTTTACGCTAATCCATTCCTTGGATAGGTTTCGTTTAAAGCTTTAAACTTTACTAAGTACTTCTTTAGTGCTTAGTAACCCTCATTTAAAAAGTTGAACAGACTTTAAAACTGTTATCTTATTGTGCGTCAGTGGTGGAACGGTAGACACGCTACCTTGAGGGGGTAGTGCCTTATGGGCGTGGAAGTTCAAATCTTCTCTGACGCACCATTCCTTTATAATTTCAAAATCTCAACTTATCACCTATAATCAGCACCAATTGCTTCGGAAATATTCTTATAGCCATCTGCTTCAAGTAATTTAATTAATCCTTCATTTATCTCTTTTATCATAACAGGACCATTGTAGATGAGCATTGAATAGATTTGAATGAGTGATGCTCCTGCTTTAACTCTTCGGTAGGCATCTTCGGCTGTTTCTATGCCTCCTACACTAATGAGTAGGGTTTTGTCATGAAGCTCTTTGCCAATGGCTTTAAAGAGTTCATAGGACTTTTCACGTACCAATGCTCCTGAAATACCTCCAAAATCTTTTGCATTAGGTGTGAGTGTATAATCAATGGTGGTATTGGTCGCGATAATTCCTGCTGCTCCTGCATTGACAGCTGAATGACAAAGCTCAATGGCATCTTTTGCCTCCATATCGGGGGCAATTTTTAAGAAGATGGCTTGTGTGCTTATCTCTTTTGCCATGGTAAAGAGGTCGGTAATGAACTTCTCATTTTGTAAATCACGCAGTCCAGGGGTATTGGGAGAAGAGATGTTAATGACAATGTAGTCACCAGAGTCTTTAAAAGTCTCTAAGAGTACTTTGTAATCATTTAATGCATCTTCTTCACTGGTAAGTTTATTTTTTCCGATATTAATGCCAATAGGGTAGTCAAAATTTTTGATGCTATTTAACTGTTGTAACATAAATTCAGCCCCACGGTTATTAAATCCCATGGCATTTTGAATGGAACGCTCTTCAACAAGTCTAAAAAGTCTTGGACGTGCGTTACCTGCTTGAGGCTTAGGGGTGATTGTACCTATTTCGGTAAAACCAAAGCCAAGGCTTGGCATTGCTTTAATGTACTCTCCATTTTTGTCAAATCCTGCTGCTAGACCAATAGGATTGTGAAAAGTCTTTCCAAATAGCTCTTGTTTTAAAATATTACTTTCTATAAAATATTTTTTTTTAAAATATTGACGCACAAAAGGTGCATAGGGGGCTGCTTTAAGTCCAATACCTCCAATGGTATGAGCTGTTTCAGGGTTAAGTTTAAAAAGAATTTTTTTAAGGTTTTGATAGGTAATAAAA
>JALSHP010000270.1 GCA_026982175.1 Campylobacteraceae bacterium | reverse complement strand
ATACTTTACCTACTATTTTTCTTAATTCTCCCTTTCATCAATGCCATTTTTGACTACCTATCCATGATAGCTTCACGTTTTTTCGCTCAAAAAATCTTGCAGACCCATAAAAAACTAACTATTTTTTGGGACATTATATGGGACTTAGCCATTGCCTCTTTACTCTTTGTGGGCTTGGCTTTTACGCTTTTTTATCTGCTTGATTTTAGCAATCACACGTTCATAAAAGATGAAGCTCTTTTTATTCCCATTGAACACTACAAAAGTTTACTGCTCTCTGGAAATATTTTTCACCCTGATGTGTTGTGGATTACCTTGATGTTTGTGAGTACGCTTATTCCTACTTTTATTCATCTATATTTGTTTTTGTACTCACTCATGGCATTTGTGATGGTACAACCTCACCTGCATCAAGTTGTAGATGCACTAGAAAAACTTGACTTAGAGAACCAGCACCAAAAAGAGCTTGTCGCTTACGACTTAGCTGACTATAGATTAACGAATTATCTACGTATTCATATTGGCTTGATGGTCATGTTGAGTCTTGTGTTTGTGGTGGTATTGGGCGTGGTGATTTCTAAGATGGATTTTAGCTTTGGTGGGTTTTAACTAGCTTAAGCCAAATATACCTATATATAAGTTACAATAAAGGTATATTTAAAAACTTAAAAAGGATTTATGATGATTGAAATGGGTATATCTGAAGTGCAAAACCAATTTACCAAAATCTTATCTCAATCTGTGACGATTGTGGACAAAAAAAGTCATAAAAAAAGAGCTGTTATCTTACCTTATGATGTCTATGAAAAACTTCTTTTACGAGAAAAAAAAGCCAAACTCTTTGAAACCGATGATGAGCTAGAAGCATTTGTAGGCATCTTAAAAGGTGCTGACAAACTCACCAATCAAGATGAACGCTATCAGGCTATTATAAAGTGAAAATATTTGTTGACACCAATATTTTTTTAGATATTGCCTTACAAAGAGAAAAGCTCAATGAAGCACTAATGATTTTCAAATCTGTAAAAAGTGGCATTTTTGAAGGGGTGATTGCTGACATTACTATTGTGAACATTGACTATATCTCACGTAAAGCTGAAGGTGATGTAAGAGCCTATCTTCAAGCCATTGAAAAAAGTTTTTCTATTGTGGGGGCTAACAATGCCATTGTTAAAGCCTCCTTAGCTTTAGCAAACAAAGACTTAGAAGACAATATTCAGTACCTTTTAGCCAAAGAGCTTTCTTGTGATTGCATTGTTTCTAATGATAAAAGTTTTTACAAAGGGGAGATAGAGGTTTTGAATAGTGATGCGTTTATTGAAAAGTTTTTGAGCTAAATACCCATGCAACACCTCATCTTCGTCATTGACCCCCTGTGTTCTTGGTGTTGGGGTTTTCATCCTGTCATTAAAGAGCTACGCCAAAAGCATTCACAAAACTGTCAATTCTCTTTGGTGGTCGGTGGGCTTAGAACCAAAAGTCAAATGGCTTGGAATGAACAAAGCAAAGGCTATTTGGCTCAAAATTGGAATGCTGTGGCTCAAAAAACAAAACAAGCTTTTAACTTTGAACTGCTTAACAAAGAACACTTTGATTATGATACTTATCCTGCCTGTAAAGCCATTGTATCTGTCCGTGAACTTTGGGGTGAAGCGATGGCGTTTGAGTATTTAGAGAAGATTCAAGAGGCGTTTTATGTGAGGGGTGAAGATACGACTTCTTTAGATGTATTGGTCAATTATGTCAAAGAGAAAGAGGCATTTTTAACATTTTATGAGAGCCAAAGGGCTGAGACTTTAATGCAACATGACTTTGCTAAAGCTCGGTCAATGGGGGCGAATGCTTTTCCATCGGTGGTGAAGATAGATGAAGAGGGTCATATGTCATGTCAACAAGGATATAGAAGCTTTGAAGCGATAAAGAGTATAATTAAGCTCTAAAGATGCCAATAATAGAAAGAAGCAAATCAT
>JALSHP010000269.1 GCA_026982175.1 Campylobacteraceae bacterium | reverse complement strand
AACCAAAAGATATTATGGCTTATGCTAATGTTATCTATTTGGGAACGTTTTCTAAAGCGTATGGTTTGGGGGGTATGCGTGTGGGTTATGGAATTGCCAATACTAATTTAATTTCACAACTTTATAAGATGCGACCTCCTTTTAACATTACGACACTCTCTTTACTATCAGCTATTGAAGCCTTGAAAGATGAAACTTTTGTAGAAGAATCTATTGCTTTACACCAAGAAGAGATAGCACGTTATGAAGTGTTTGCAAAAGAGCATAATTTTGACTATATAGAAAGTTATACAAACTTTATTACTTATCTCTTTAGTGAAAAGCTTGATTCCACAAAAATTTCAGATGCTTTCTTAAAGCAGGGGGTAATTATTAGAAATTTAGCCTCTTACAAAATGAATGCCGTTCGCATAACCATTGGAACGAAAGAACAAAATGACAGACTCTTTGAGGTGATGAAAAGGATATTAAATGCATAAGTTTGGAGATTTAAAAACTAAAAGTATAGAGGAGTTAGAGGCCATTGCTTCACAAGTACGGCAAAAAATTCTTGATACCGTCAGTGTGAATGGTGGGCATTTAAGTTCAACCTTGGGAGCGACTGATATTATTGTGGCGATGCATGCGGTATTTGATGCAAAAGAAAATCCTTTTATTTTTGATGTTTCTCATCAAGCCTATGCTCATAAATTAGTGACTAATAGATGGGACGATTTTGAGACTTTGCGTCAATTTGGAGGACTTTCTGGTTATACTAAACCTAAAGAGTCTGATTGTGATTATTATATGGCAGGACACTCTTCTACTTCAATTTCTTTGGCAACAGGGGCTGCTAAAGCCATAGCCTTAAAAGGTGAAGAAGATACTCGTGTTCCTTTGGCTGTTATTGGTGATGGGTCGATGTCAGCTGGAATGGTGTATGAAGCGATGAATGAATTGGGGGATAGAAAATACCCTGCGATTATTATTTTAAATGACAATGAGATGAGCATTGCCTCTCCTATTGGAGCATTGAGTCGAATTTTATCGCAAAAAATGGCATCTCCTTTTTACCAAAAGTTTAAAGCCAAAACCAAAGAGATGTTAGAAGCATTACCCGAGGGAGCAACTTATTTGGCAAGACGCTTTGAGGAGTCTTTTCACTTAATTACTCCTGGAATTTTGTTTGAAGAGTTGGGTTTAGAGTATATTGGTCCTATTGATGGACATAATATTGAGTCGATGGTGGAGACACTAAAAATTGCCAAGCAGATGAACCGTCCTGTGATTATTCATACACAAACAACCAAAGGTAAAGGGTATGAAGTAGCAGAGGGTGCAGGTTCTGACAAAGAGCATTGGCATGGAGTTGGGGTTTTTGATGTAGAGACAGGTCTGTCCAAAAAGAAAAAATCAGCCAAAGCTTCAACGGCTGTTTTTGCAGAAACATTAGTCGCCTTGGCTGATGAAGATGAAAAGGTGGTTGGTGTAACTGCTGCCATGCCAAGTGGAACAGGAATGGCATCTGCTATGGCAAAATATCCTAAGCGTTTTTGGGATGTTGCCATTGCTGAACAACATGCTGTAACCTCCATGGGCCCTTTAGCCAAAGAGGGGTTTAAGCCTTTTTGTACGCTCTATTCAACCTTTTTACAAAGAGGTTATGACCAACTTATTCATGATATTTGTCTTATGAATTTAGGGGTAGCTTTTGCAATTGACAGGGCTGGGATAGTAGGCGAAGATGGAGAGACACATCAAGGGGTATTTGACATCTCATATTTGAGAGCTATTCCTAACATGACCATTTTCGCACCATCTTCAAATGCTTCTATGGTAGAGGCGATGAAGTTTGCTAAAGATTTCCCAACCCCTTGTGCCTTTAGATACCCAAGAGGAGCATTTATTTCACAAGATGAAGATACTACGCCTTTTACATTGGGAAAATCAAAATTACTCAAAGAGGGAGAAAAGATTCTCTTTATAGGTTATGGGAACGGGGTAGGTAGAGCTGAAGAAGTGGCTGAACTTATAGAAGAAAATCCAACTATTTTAGATTTACGTTTTGTAAAACCTTTAGATAGAGAGATGCTTTTAGATTTAGCCAAAACACATAAAAAATGGTATATATTTTCAGACTCTGTTAAGATGGGTGGAGTTGGATCAGCCATTTTAGAGATTTTATCAGAAGAGAAAGTTAAAGATGTTGAAGTGGTAACATTTGAGTATGAAGATAATTTTATTACCCATGGAAATACAAAGTTAGTGGAAGAGAGTTTAGGATTACTTCCTGAACAATTAGCCACAAAAATTAATTAAAAAGCAACATAGAGTTTGCTATAATTAAAATAAAAAATTAAGTTAAGGAAAAGACTAATGAATAAAGAATACATTTTTACGTCAGAATCAGTGACGGAAGGTCACCCTGATAAGATGGCGGATCAAGTATCTGATGCTGTATTAGATTACATTATAGAACGTGACCCACAAGCTAGAGTTGCTTGTGAGACACTGCTCTCAAATGGATTTTGTGTAATTGCAGGTGAGTTAAAAACATCAGCCTATGCACCAATGCAAGAGATAGCCCGTGAAGTGGTACGTGAAATTGGTTATACCGATGCCGCTTTTGGATTTGATTATCGTTCAGCTGCGGTACTGAATGGTATTGGAGAACAAAGCCCTGATATTAATCAAGGGGTAGATCAAGCCTCAGGTGAAATAGGAGCAGGAGATCAAGGTCTTATGTTCGGTTATGCTTGTAAAGAGACACCTGAACTTATGCCTTTACCTATCTCTTTGGCACATAAAATTACTGCAAAACTAGCAGAAGTTAGAAAAAATGGAACAGTTCCTTTTTTACGACCAGATGGAAAAGCACAAGTAAGTGTTAAATATGTTGATGATAAACCCGTTGCTATTGATACCATTGTTGTTTCAACCCAACATGATGAAGATGTTACGCTTGAAGTGTTACAAGAAGCTGTTATGAAAGAGGTAATTGAAGCAGTTATTCCAAAAGAGCTTTTATCAGATGATATTACTTATCATATTAACCCAACAGGACGTTTTGTAATTGGTGGACCTCAAGGAGATGCTGGTTTAACAGGTCGTAAAATTATTGTCGATACCTATGGGGGTTCTTGTCCTCATGGTGGAGGTGCTTTCTCGGGGAAAGATCCTACAAAAGTTGACCGTTCAGCAGCGTATGCCGCTCGATATGTTGCTAAAAACTTGGTTGCTGCTGGAGTAGCAGATAAATTAACCATTCAAGTGGCTTATGCGATTGGTGTTGTTGAACCTGTGTCAATTATGGTAGATACACATGGAACATCTAGCGTTGATGAAAGTAAAGTTGAGGCGTGTGTTAAAGAACTTTTTGACCTCTCTCCAGCAGGAATTATAAAAGCCTTAGATTTACTTAAACCAATTTATAAAAAAACAGCTGCTTATGGGCATTTTGGAAGAGAAGATATGGGCTTTTCTTGGGAAGAGACGAATAGAGTAGAAGATATTAAAAAGTATCTGAATATTTAAGAAAAATAGATAATTTAATTATGCAAATGATTATCAATTTTATTAATATGAGAAAGATGATTATTTGCTACAATATGTATCACTAAAAAGCATGAAAAGTTCTTGTTTAAAGAATTTTTTAAATTACTTTGGTTATAGTTTGGTAACTTAAAATTAAGGAATAAAAATGGCAGTAAAAATTTTAGATACTTGTATCAACTGTGCAGCATGTATTGACGAATGTCCAACAGAAGCAATCGTAGATGAGGATGATAACCCACTAGAAGAGGATATTTATTACGTATACGAAGATAAATGTGTTGAGTGTGTAGGTCACTTTGATGCTCCAGCTTGTGCTGAAGCTTGTCCAACAGACGAGTGTATCGTTTGGGATGCTCCTAAAGAAGGTTTAACACTTCACCCAGATAGAGGTGAAGATGGTGAAGATGTCTGTCCAGACTAATCTTTAACATTTTAAAAGCATGACTTTAGGGTTATGCTTTATGTTTATTTTTTTCTTTCAAACTCTCTTTTTAATTAAATCCTCTTAAATACTTCTAAAAAATTTTATAAATCTTTTTTTTAAACTATTTCCGATATAATTCCATTTCAAATTATAAGCTTAATGGAGCAAACTCGTGGAACAAACATTATCAATTATTAAACCAGATGCAGTAGCTAAAAATGTAGTAGGACAAATTCTTGCTAGATTTGAAGCAGCAAACCTTAGAATTGCAGCAACAAAAAAGATTCAACTCTCACAAGCAGATGCAGAAGAATTCTATGCAATTCATGCTGAACGTCCTTTCTTTAAAGACCTTGTAGAATTTATGATTTCTGGACCAGTTGTTGTAACAGTTTTAGAAGGTGAAAATGCAATGCAAACAAACAGAGATTTAATGGGTGCAACTAATCCTGCTGAAGCTGAAGCTGGTACTATTAGAGCTGATTTTGCAGAAAGCATTGATGCTAACGCTGTTCATGGTTCTGATTCAGTTGAGAATGCAGTGAATGAGATTAACTTCTTCTTTGCACAAAGAGAGCTTGTATAAGGACTTAAAGCTATGAAAATAGTTTTTGATAAAGTTGGTCAAAGTATTAAACCTTTTGATTTAACCGTAAATGGGGTTAGGTTAGAGGGAACTTTGGCGAAAAGTGGTTATCATCGTTTGGCACTTAAAGGAGAACTTGAAGGTCAGATAGAACTCACTTGTGATAGATGTGGTGATGGGTATCACCATAGCATGAAATCACCACTTCAATTGACCTTGTCAGATGAAGTGATTGAGACTGAAGATGATTTAGATATAATCGAATTTATTGATGGGGTTATTGACCTTGAATTTATCGTTCAAAGTGAAATAGCCTCTGTTCAAAACTCGTATCATTATTGTGAAAAATGTGATAATGATAATGAAATATTCGAACAAGAATTTTAATACTTAAAGGAAAATATTATGGCAGTACCTAAGAGACGTCACAGTAAAACAAGAGCAGCAAAAAGAAGAACACACTACAAATTAACATTACCAAGACCTGTAAAAGATGCAGATGGTACATGGAGAATGCCTCACCACATGAACATGACAACTGGTGAATATAACACAACAAAAGCATAAGTTAAGTGGTTCTATATGATTAGAATTGCTATTGATGCAATGGGTGGGGACTTTGGTCCTGAACCTATTATTGAAGGTGTGGTTGACGCACTAAAGAAAAAAAAATTTATGCCTATACTCGTAGGTAATCGAGAACAAATTATCTCATTTCTTCCTAAATTTTATCACGCTAAAGTAGAGATTGTAGAAGCGACCGATGTTATTTCTATGTCTGATCAAGCAACACATGCCTTAAAAAGAAAAGAGTCTTCTATTTTTAAAGCTGTTGAGTTGGTGCGTGATGGCAAAGCAGATGCCGTTGTCTCCGCAGGACATTCAGGGGCAACCATGACATTGGCAACACTAAGAATAGGACGTTTACCTGGGATTTCTAAACCAGCGTTGGCAACTATTATGCCTACTATTGCTTCTAAGACTTTACTTTTAGACGTAGGTGCAGTGACAGATTGTACGGCTCAAAACTTGTACGAGTTTGCGATAATGGGTGAAGTATATGCTCAAAAAGTTTTGGGTTTAGAACAACCTAGGGTTGGTTTGCTTTCCAATGGTGAAGAGGATTCAAAAGGGAATGCTTTAACAAAAGAGGCATTTAAATTGATGCAAAATGTTCCTGGTTTTCAAGGAAATGTTGAAGGCTCAGATATTTTTAATGCTTCTGTTGATGTGGTTGTTTGTGATGGATATACAGGAAACATTGTACTTAAAGCGAGTGAAGGCGTAGTTTCAACCGTTTTCTCTTTGATGAAAACACATATTAAAAAATCAATTCCAGCCAAGATTGGTGCGTTTATGATGAAGAAAAAAGTGTTTAAAAAACTCAAAGAGAAAGTAGATTATGCAGAATATGGTGGTGCCCCTTTACTTGGTGTTAAAGGTTGTGCTATTATCTCACACGGAAAAAGTAACGCTAAGGCGATTAAAAATGCGATTTTTCAAGCAATAGCGTATAGTGATTCAGAAGTGAATGAAGCAATCGAAGCACTACTCGTTAAAAACAATGCACAAGGTAAATAATGTACGCAAAATTTCATTCTATTGGGGCTTATGTTCCTTCTAAAATATTAAGCAATGCCGACTTAGAGAAGATGGTCGACACCTCTGATGAATGGATTTTAAAACGAACAGGAATTTCTGAGCGTCGAATCGCAGAAGATGATGAATATACCAGTGATATGGCGACAAAAGCTTCTGAACTCGCCATAAAAAGAGCAGGATTAGAAGCTTCTGATATAGACTTAATTGTTTGTGCAACTGTCACGCCAGACTATTTTAATATGCCTGCGACTTCTTGTATTATTTCAGATAAATTAGGCATTAAAAATGTACAAGCTTTTGATATTTCAGCTGCTTGTTCAGGCTTTGTTTATGCCCTCTCTGTAGCAAAAGCTTTTGTTGAATCAGGCATGAAAAAGCATGTATTGATTATTGGGGCTGAGAAGTTTTCCTCTATTGTAGATTATACAGATAGAGGAACATGTATTTTGTTTGGAGATGGAGCAGGGGCTGCTGTAATTTCAGCGACAGAAGATAAATCTGAAGCATTAATTGATGTTCATGCTTCAGCTGATGGTGCTTATGCTGACTTTTTAATGACACCAGCTCCAGGTTGCGTGAATCCAGTTTCTCAAAAAGTGATTGATGAGGGCTTAAATTTTGTTTCCATGAAAGGAAATGAGACTTTTAAGTTGGCCGTTAAAACCTTAACTAAAGATGTTAAAGATATTTTGGCAAAAAATGAAATAGCTTCTGAAGATATTCCTCATTTCGTACCACATCAAGCGAACTATCGTATCATTAAAGCAGTAGGTGATGCATTAAAGATGAAAGAGGAACAAGTGGTATTAACAGTTGGAAAATATGGTAATACTTCAGCTGCTTCTATTCCCATGGCAATTAATGATATTTGGGAATCGGGTCGTCTTAAAAAAGGTGAGTTAATGTTACTTGATACTTTTGGTGGAGGGCTTACTTGGGCTTCTGCTTTGCTTCCTTTTGCAGGAGAAAGTAAGTAGGGTGCAATTTATTGCACCAAATAATATTTTAAATTAAATAATGGTGCATTAAAATGACACCCTACAAGTTATGAAATTTTTTTAAACTTTCTATTTTTTGACAACTTTTATTAAATAATTCAAACTCTTCAATACCTTCTATACATAAATGTTTATGACGTTCAAAAGATTTAAGTACAGAGGTGGCTTTACGATGGGCATCTTTTCTGTCACGCTTTAGATGCTCAAAACAAATAGCTCCATTAATAAGCCCTTTGGCTAAATTTTTTAATGGATGATTAGATTTCCGTAGGGGGTGCCATCCTTCTTCAAGTGCTTCATGTGCTTCATAATATTTTTCATTATGAAGTGCTTTTAAAAATTGTTTTAAGGCATCATTTAAATCATGATTTTCTTTAAGCAAAATACTCTCCTTGATTAATTTTTTTTGATAAAAAAATACTATCATTTTTTTTGATGATTAGGATTAATATTATATATTAATAGAAATTGTTTTAAGAAATGTGAGTAAATAAGCTATATTTATAGTAGAGAAAGTAGAAAAAAAATCTTTTAATGATGAAAAATCATAAAAAATGATATTATTTCTCTATTAAAAAAATAGTTAGGAGGAAACATGAAGTTAGGTTTTTTAGTCGATCTTAATCTTTGCATGGGTTGTAAAGGTTGTGAGATTGCCTGTAAAGTTGAAAATGAAGTACCACTTAGTTCGTGGCGTTTACGTGTGAAATATATAGATATAGGGTCTTTCCCTGATACTTCACGCTCATTTACACCTTTAAGATGTAACCATTGTGAAAATGCACCTTGTGAAAGAATTTGTCCAGTATCTGCTTTACATTATTTAGATAACGGAATTGTCAATATTGACAGTGAACGCTGTATTGGGTGTGCTGGATGTATGATGGCATGTCCTTATGGAGCAATCTACATGGATCCAGAATCTAATACAGCTGATAAATGTACTTACTGTGCGCATAGAATTGAGAGTGGATTAATGCCAGCCTGCGTTGTTGCTTGTCCTGTTGAAGCTAATATTTTTGGAGATGTTGAAGATGAGACTTCACAAATTTCAAGATATATTATGGAACATCAAGGTGACATTCAAGTAAGAAAACCAGAGAAGCATACTGACCCTAAACATTACTATGTTGGTGGAGGTAACAATACACTTAATCCTCAAGCTCATGAGAGAATTGAAGGTTATGGACTCTTTAATAATATTACAAAACTTGACCAAATCGGTTCACCAAATCACTCAATTTTAGACAGGTTCTTAGATCCAATTTTTGGTAATCATAATGATCATTTAAAGAATGAATCTTTTGCTGATATGCCAAATGAGGCTGGGGTACATCATGAAGAGAAAGGAGAACACTAATGGATCACGTTAGTACAATTGAAGCCACTAAAGCCATTGTAACTTTAGATGTGGCACACTCTGGGATTATCTGGGGTTGGATGATTACGTTGAATATGTGGGCAAAAAGTATTGGTACAGGAGTTATCTTAGTCGGTGCTTTTTTACTCTATAGACATAAACATGAAGAGATGCCAAACTTAAGATGGTTAATGCCACTTATTTCATTTATTGCGTTAAATGTTTTCTTATTTTTTACACTTATTGATTTACATCAACCATTAAGAATGATTCATATTTTTACACATCCTCATTGGACTTCATCTATTACTGTTGGGGCATGGATGGCAACGCTTTTCTTAGTATTGGTATCTATTATGATGTTTACCTCTTTCTTTACTAGATTTTCAGATTTTAGAAAAGATTGTGCTATTGCAAAAGCAGTAAGAGCAAAAGATGGACTTTATGAAAAGATATTTCCTTTCACTGTGTTCTTAGCGTTTCCTGTTACTATGTATACGGCGATTATTATGTCGCAATCAGCTGCGAGAGAACTTTGGGTACCAGGTGCAGAGTTAATTCAAATGCTATTAGCAGCCTTTATGGTTGGTTCAGCAGCATTAATTTTAATTGCAGAAGAGTGGTCAGAGTCAGTTAAAAAAGAGTTGGCAATGATTTTAGCTCTTTCTGTTTTGTTCTCTTTTATTATGTATATGGGTGAATATTTCTTCTCATTTAAAGCAGCAGAGGTAGAAGCGACCTTAGCGTATGTTCACTCTGGTGGAGAGTACTTTACACAGTTTTGGGCAGCAATGGTATTGGGGTATATTATTCCTTTCTTTATTGCTATGAGAATGAGTGATAATAGAACAATGATGAAATTTGCAGCCGTAACAGCATTTATAGGGCTTTACCTTGCAAAGAGTACGTGGCTAGAAATTCCACAAATGATACCGTTAAGTTAAGGAGAATATAGATGGTTAAGAAAATGAATAATAACGAATCTTCTTTCTTTGAAAGCAGACGTTCGTTCCTTAAAGGGACAAGTTACGCAGTAGCTGGTGCAGTTGTTGCCAAAGGTGTTTTTACAGGACTTGAAGCTTCTACTGAAGCAGGTGAAGTAACTGAAGACTTAGGTTATGATGTTGCTGAAATGACCAATGGAACACCGCAACATTATCCTCCTTTTAAAAAGTGGGATTCTTGGACAGAGCTTTCTGGTGATGATTGGAAACGTGGTGGTATTGGAAGAAAAGGGGTTAAATCTGAAGAGAATGAACATGGAATTGAAGCACATGAGTATATGCTTGTGCCTACTGCTTGTTCAAACTGTGAGGCCTCTTGTGGTTTAACAGCATGGGTAAATGTTGGGGATTTTAAAAAGTCAAATAACCCAAAAGATTTACGTGTTATTAAATACATGGGGAATCCACTTCATGCGGGTTCACGTGGACGTAACTGTGCCAAAGGTTATGCTACTCAATCTCAAATGTATGATCCCGATAGAATTCCTTTCCCTTTAAGAAGAGCACCTGGTTCTAAAAGAGGTGAAGGTAAATGGGTGAGAAGTTCATGGGATGATGCCATGAAAGAGATTGGTGCAAAACTAAATGAGATGCTTAGAAGTGATGACCCAACAGCTAAAAAACAGTTCATGTATCAAGTAGGTCGTCCAAATGAAAATGGTTTTGGACCACGTGTACCTGCTTCTATGGGTGTTGATGGGTGGAATTCACATACAAACATCTGTTCAGCAGGAGCTAGAGAAGGAACGATTCAGTGGACAAATGATGACAGAAACTCACCAGATTGGGCAAATGCCAAACTGATTTTTTTACAATCATCTCATGCAGCTGATGCTGGTCACTATTTTCAACAAGCAGCAGGACGTATTGCTGATGCACGTAAAAAAGGGGCAAAACTTGTTGTTATGGATCCAAGACTCTCTAACTCAGCTGGTATGGCTGACCTTTGGGTTCCTTGTTATCCAGGTACAGAGACAGCACTTTACCTTTACCTTGCCAATAGAATCTTAAATGAAAAAGATATTAATGGTGATGACCTTGTTAATCACAATTTTGTAAAAAATTGGGTCAACTGGGACAGACTCATGGCAAACAAAGAGTATTTAGCACTGCTTGTTGAGAAAAAATATATTAAAGCCGTACCACAAGGTGACAGCTATGAAGATTTCATTAAGATGATTTCTGAAATGTATTCTCCTTATACCCTTGACTTTGTGGTAAAAGAGTGTCGTTTAGAAGCCAGAACCATTGAAAAACTTTATGATATGTTCATTGATGCAGGTGCTAGAGTAGCAACTTATATTTGGAGAGCTGGAGCAATTGGACACCGTGGTGGTTGGATGATTGCACGTTCTGCATTCTTACCATTTGTGCTTCGTGGAGCAATGGCAGGAGACAAAGGTGGGGTTGGACTACACCACTGGCATGTTATCTCTGTCAACGGTAAAGGTGAAAAAGCAACCGTCTCTGGTGAAAAACCAGCTAAAGTTGATGCCTGGAATGAACTTGGTTGGCCACCTGAGTACCCTTTGAGTACCTATGAAATGAGTCACCTTCTCCCACATCTTCTTTTAGATGATGAGTGGAGAGCAAAATGGAATGCCAAAGGCTTACATGTTCCACATAAGTTGGCTGTTTATGTACCAAGAATGTATAATCCAGTTTGGATTAACCCTGATGGATTTAGATGGATTGAAGCCTTAAAACGTGAAGATAAAATTGAGTTACCATTTAACCTTTCACCTACTTGGTCGGAAACAAACTGGTATTGTGATTATATCCTTCCTGTGGGTCTTGCAGGTGAGCGTCATGACCAACATTCAGAAGCAACACAACCAACACGTTGGTTAAGTTTTAGACAACCAGCACTTAGAGTGGCATTAGAGAAACTTGGATGGAAACCTAAACAAGCATCAAGAGGAACACTTGAAGCACACATGGCAGCAGGTCTTGGTGAAGTTTGGGAAGAGGTAGAGTTCTGGGCAACACTAATGGTTGAGTATGTCGATCCAGATGGAAGTTTAGGCGTAAGAAAACACTGGGCTTCAAAAGAAGACCCAACAAGAGCTGTAAGTATTGCTGAGTGGTATAATGCAGCCTTTGATAACTTGCCAAATCTTAAAGCTGTTGCGAAAAAACATTATCCTAAAGCGAAATATCCAAACTATGAGATGATGAGAGACATGGGAACATGGATGGAAGAAGACAACATCTATAAACCTCAAGAAAGAGCGGTTAAAAAAGAGGGTGACTCTTATGTGGCTCATGGACATAAATATGCTCCTGAAGAGGTAGAAAAAGATAAGTTTGGTACACTTATGGTAGAAGGTCATCATGGTGAAAAACATGCGATTGGTGTTGAAATTGATGGTAAAATTGTCGATGGATTCCATACCTTAAGTAGAAAACTTGAGTTCTTCTCTGAATGGTTTGCAGAATGGAAATGGCCAGAGTATGCTGTGCCAATTTATCCAAAAACTAAAGAAGAACGTAAAGAGATGATTCACTTGGTAACACAAGTACACCATGATTATATGGAAAAAGAGAATGAATTTGCATTGAATACTATCTTCAGATTACCATATAATATTCATACGCGTTCAGTAAACTCTAAACACCTTATGGAGATTTCTCAAAACCATAATCCTGTTTGGATTAATACTGATGATGCAAAACGTCTTAATATTAAACAAGGTGATGCAATTAAAGTGAATGTGACTGATACATTAACAGGACTTGATTCTGGTTACTTTATTGCAATGGCTGTACCAACAGAAGGTACGATGCCAGGCGTTTTAGCAAACTCTCACCATGCAGGTAGATGGAAGCTTAAAAATGCTGTTGATATTCCTGGTTTCTCTCATCAATTGGGTGTTATGGGAGTAGGTGCACCACTTTACGACATGACAATGGATGGTAAAATTGGGACACTTAAGCCTAAAGAGGGGCTAAAAGATGCAATGTATGCACGTCGTGATACTTGGCAGTTTAAAGAGTACAATAAAGACCTTGACAATATTTGGTGGGATGGACTAAGTGGAGCGTGGCAAAATGCCGTTGCCCCTTCTCATCCTGATCCAATTGCAGGAAACCATGCTTGGCACTTAAAAGTAAGCATTGAACCAGCAGGTAAAGAAGATACTATTGGTGATATTTACGTTAACTACGAAAATAACATGAAAGTAGCACAAGGTTGGAGAGATACGTTAACCCGTCCTCTTGAAGTAGGTGATACTTTAAGAAGACCAGAACATATGAAACGAACAGGTCCAGCTCTTTCACACAAAGCGTATACCGTAGAGATTAAAGGTTAATCTTTACACTTTTTTAATCAAAAAGAGGGTTTCCTCTTTTTGATACTCATCTATTTTCTTAATCAATATTTTTAAATTTAGTTTTATTTATTATGAAAGTGGATTGTTTCCATATATGAACGTTAAGAGGGTAAAATGACTGTAACACTAGAAGAGATAGAAAATCGAATTACACTGTATGCATTGGTCTCACGATTGATGATTACAGAAGTAGATGCAGAGTTTATTAAGTCGATTGAGAGCAATAGAGAGATTTTAGACCTCTTTCCCAACTATAAGAGTTGGGGTAAAAGAAAAGAGTTTTCTAATAATATTTTAAAAGAGCGTTTTTTAGATGTTGATTTTACTAATTTATCATTATTGCATTTAGTACCCTATGAGAGTTTTTATACCCGTGATGATCAAATGATTGAATCTGGTGGAGAAAATCCTATTTTAGAGATTTATGACATTTTAGACTTTAAAGTTGATTTGCAAGAGGCGAGAGTAGTAAGCCCTGACCACATTGGGGTAGAGTTAGAGTTTATGTATGTACTTTGTGATGCCATGAAAAAAGCATTTAATGCTAATGATGAAGAAGCACTTCAAGAGTTTTTACTGATTCAAAAAGGTTTCTTAAAAGATCACTTACTCAATTGGGCACCCATGTATTTGATTAACATGAAAAAAGAGTCAAGAACACCACTCTATCATGATGGGGCTGAA
>JALSHP010000268.1 GCA_026982175.1 Campylobacteraceae bacterium | reverse complement strand
ATAGACTCGATGCTGTCATCAAGAGAAAGACCATCTAAAAGCCCTCTGCGGATATCCCCATCACTTAATGTTCCCAATAGATGATTCTCTTCATCCAATACTAAAGCAATCTTCATCGCACCAGTATCTATGATTTGGAGAGCATCTTTAATAGTAGAGTTGATGGTTAGTTTTATTTTTTCTATGTTTTTCATGTATTTTCTCCCAGATCGTAAAATTTCTTTTTTAAAATACCTTGTACATTTAAATAATTTACTGATAATAATAACTTATTTTGCATCTAAAACCTCACTTATTTCTTCTGAAGTAGGTAAAAAATGCTTCAACTCCACTGGTAAATTTCTTTCTATAGTATAAGTAGATACGCCTAAAGGCTGGTTTGTATTTTGAATGGCATATTCCACTTCAAGAGACTCTTTATCGCTACATAAGATAATTCCGATTGCAGGGTTTTCATGCTCCATCCTTACCGTGTCATTTAACAAATTCAGATAAAAGTTCATCTTACCTGCATACTCTGGTTTAAATTTTCCTACCTTCAACTCTATAGCAACTAAAGCATTGAGTTTTCTATGAAAGAAAAGAAGATCGATGAAGTATTCGTTCTCATTGAGTGAAAGCTTGTATTGGTTGCCTATGAAGCTAAAGCCATAGCCTAACTCAAGCAGGAATTTTTTGATATTCTCAATGATACTGCTCTCAAGTTCTCTCTCTTTTGCCTCTTTTCCAATACCTAAAAACCCAAGATTATACTCACTCTTCATCATCTCTTCTGCCATCTCCGAAACAGATGCAGGCAAGGTTTTTTCAAAATTGTTCTGTTTTAATGCTTTTTGATCTCGAGTATATAAGTCTGTCTTTATGTGATGGATTAAAACATTACGGCTCCAACCGAACTCAAGTGTATTTTTTATGTAATATACACGTTCATCTATCTCTTTACATTTTTCAAAAATCAAAATGTTGTGTGACCATGGTAAATCTCGCACAAGCTGTGCGAGATTTGTATCTTTTTCATAACTAATATAAAAATTTCGCATTCTCCACAAATTAGCACTTGAATAACCGCTTCGTTTTCCAAATTCATTTTGTAAATCTTTTGCCATTTGTTCAACCACAGATTTTCCCCAACCAAATAACGCTTGTTTGGTAACTATCTCTTTACCTATCTCAAAATAAAGATCTGTTAATTGTCTGTTGACAGAGAGTATTGTCTTCTGCTTTGTATGACGAATTTTTTCTTTTAAAGAGACAATAAAGTCTGTGTAGTGCGTTGCATCAAGTTTATTTGGCATTAAAAACTTTCTCCCAGATCATAAAATTTCTTTTTTAAGATACCATCTAAAGAGACTGACTTAAGGACATCAATGATCTTTTTACTTGCGATACCATTTCCATAAGGGTTAGTAACACTCTTTAAACTCTCTTGAAAACCTTTTAAATAGAGCTTTTCAAATGCTTTTTGAACAGCCTCTTTTTGAGGTACACAATCAATCACACTTTCTGCTTTGATTCTACCTTTTTGTCTGTCGCCTATGTTTATGGTGGCTATCTTAAAACTGGGTGCTTCTGCTATGCCACTTGAACTATTGCCAACCATCGCATCTACATATTGTAATGCACTTAAGTATCGTAACTGCCCTAAAGAAGTAAAGGCTATAGCCTTGTCACTATTTTTACCAACATATTCATCTATCATCTGGTTGATGACTCTACCATCTGTATCACTGTTTGCTTTTGTAAAGATGATATGTGTATCTTGAAGTGTATCTATGGCATCGAGAAGGTTTTGAAATTGTTTTTGTGCGCTACTACTTTCAAGTGTGACAGGATGATAGGTGACTAAAATATTTTTTTCTGTAAGTTTAAAGTCTATGGCATTTTCAAATGCCTCTTTAGATAAAAGCTTGAGTCTTTTTATGTTTTCAATGCCTAATCCTCCCACATTAAATACTCTGTTTGGATGTTCTCCAAGTTGGATGACCCTTGTTCTATACTCTTGGGCAGCTGTAAAATGTA
>JALSHP010000267.1 GCA_026982175.1 Campylobacteraceae bacterium | reverse complement strand
AGAAGAGAAACAATTAGGGAAAGAGTACTTTAAACTTGTGAATTATTGGATTGTTTTAGGCGTATTTTCATTTTTAGCGATGGCTGGGATTTTTGTTTTGATGGTATTTAAATAGTCACTAATTTTTATCTGTGTATAATCTAGCCAATAAAATATAAGGTGCATACATTAATGGATTATAAAATAGCAATCATAGGCTTAGGATACGTAGGGTTACCCCTAGCCCATGCCTTTTCAGATAAATATGAAGTCGTTGGATTTGACATTAATCAAGATAGAATAGAGGAACTTAATGGTGGGTTTGACAGAACCTTAGAGTTAAACAAAAATCAAGTAGAACAGAGTATTGCTAATGGTATGATTTTTACTACAGATTTAGAAGATATTAAATCGTGTAATATCTATATCGTTACCGTACCAACCCCCATAGACAATGCCAATGAGCCTGACCTTACGCCACTAATTAAATCTTCAGAGGCTGTGGGAGGGGTGCTTAAAAAAGATGACATTGTCATCTATGAGTCTACTGTTTATCCTGGTGTTACAGAAGAAATTTGTGTACCTGAACTTGAAAAGGCTTCAGGACTTAAGTTTAATGAGGATTTTTTCTGTGGTTATAGCCCCGAGAGAATTAACCCAGGTGACAAAGAGCATACCGTTACAAAAATATTAAAAATTACGGCAGGTTCGACACCTAAAATAGCTAAAATAGTGGATGAACTCTATAAGAGTATCATCACCGCAGGTACACATTTAGCACCGACCATTAAAGTAGCAGAAGCTGCCAAAGTCATAGAAAACACCCAAAGAGATGTAAACATTGCCCTCATGAATGAATTGGCGATGATATTTGATATGATGGAGATAGATACCTCTGATGTTTTAGCAGCCGCAGGGACAAAGTGGAACTTTATCAAACTCTCTCCTGGTCTGGTGGGAGGGCATTGTATTGGGGTTGACCCTTATTATTTGACCCATAAAGCACAGTCTTTAGGATATACCCCAAATCTTATTTTGGGTGCTAGAAATATTAACAATAGTATCTCTAAACTCATTGCAGACAAAGCCATTAAGTATATGGTCAAAAAAGATACCAAACTTAACGGTGCCAAAGTGTTGGTTTTGGGCGTTACCTTTAAAGAAAATTGCCCCGATATGCGAAATACCAAAGTGGTTGATATTATCGCAGAGCTTCAAGAGTTTGCATGTGATGTTGAGGTGTATGACTACTGGGTTGATGAGAGCGATAGAGTGGCTAAAGATGTAAACTTTATTGATGCCTTGCCGTATGACTCACATAAATATGATGCCATTATTGTGGCTGTGGGACATGATGATTTTAAAGAAATTACCCAAGAGCAATACGCAGGACTCTCCAATGGTGAACCCATTATTATTGATGTCAAAGGCATTGTTAAAAAACCTACATGGAGATTATAATGAAGAAAAATTTTGCACTAATCGGAGCGAGTGGTTACATCGCTCCACGACATATGAAAGCGATAAAAGAGACAAACAATGAGCTAGTGGTCTCTTATGACCCTTATGATGGCATAGGAATTATGGATAGCAATTTTCCCCAAGCTGATTTTTTTACAGAAGCAGAGAGGTTTGAAGACTTTTTAACATCTTGGAGTCGAGACAATGGTAAAAAGTTAGACTACATCGCAATTGCTAGTCCTAACTACTTGCACAAAAGTCACATACGCATAGCCTTACAAAATGGGGCAGATGCTATTTGTGAAAAACCTTTGGTTTTAAATCCTGAAGATATAGATGCTTTGAAAATTGTGGAAAAAGAGACAGGAAAAAGGGTTTACAATATTTTACAACTTAGACTGCACCCCTCAATCATTGAGCTTAAAGAAAAAGTAGCCCAAGAGTTAGTGAAAAACCCAAATAAAATTTATGACATAGATTTAACCTACTTAACAAGCCGTGGAAAATGGTACTTTGAAAGCTGGAAAGGCAAAGAGGAGAAATCTGGTGGCATTGCCTCAAACATTGGGGTGCATTTTTATGATATGCTCAC
>JALSHP010000266.1 GCA_026982175.1 Campylobacteraceae bacterium | reverse complement strand
ATAGCCATTTTACGGTTGATGAGATAGAAGAGCAACTTAGTAATCTTATCATTACTAAATTTACCACCACTTTAGGCGAGAGTGACATTCCTGTACTTGATTTAGCGTCAAACTATGAGAGATTTTCAAACTATATCTCTGAAAAAATTGCCCCTTATTTTGGAGAGTATGGACTGCATCTCACCAAAATTTTGGTGGAAAATATCTCTTTGCCTGAAGAGGTTGAACAAGCCTTAGATAAACGCTCTAGCCGTGAAATCACAGGGAATCTTGATGACAATATCAAATACCAAACAGGTGAGGCTTTGGGTTCTGACACAGGTGGCTCAATGGGCGAGATGATAGGCATGGGAGCAGGAATTGCTATGGGTCAAAATATGGCTGATAGTTTAAACAGTAAACAAAAAGTTGACAAACAGACTCCTCCACCACTACCAAAAATCAATACAACCATGTATTATGTAGCACTCAATGAAGAGCAAGAGGGTCCTTATGATATTCGTACTCTACAAGGTTTTATTAATGAGAAAAAAATCGACAAGGAGACACTTATCTGGACAGAGGGCTTAGAGGATTGGGTAGAGGCGTACACGATTTTAGAAAAAGAGTTCAACGCTACCCCTCCTCCACTTCCAAAGAGATAGTGAGTTCAAGTTGAAATTTAAATCCATTAATTTCACCTGCAAATCTTGTGGGGCACCTTTACGTTTTAGCCCCATTCAAAATGCTTTAGCCTGTGAGTTTTGCTCTTCCCAAGAGTCCATTAAAAACTCAATGGAGCAGATTAAAGAGTATGATTTACCCTCGGCTCTTCATGCTTTAAACCAACAGCATGAACAAGTCATCAATAAAGAGGTCAAATGTAATAAATGTGCAGCGACCTTTAGCATGACCCCCTACTCTTTCTCCTCCAATTGTCCCTATTGTGATACCCCTGCCATTACCAATTTTGTTAAAGAGATTACCCCCAAGTCACTACTCCCTTTTCAAGTCTCTCATAAAGAGGCTCAAACACTGTTTAAAAAATGGCTTGGTTCACTTTGGTTTGCCCCTTCAAAACTTAAAAAATTTGCCCAAGGTGACGAAAAATTAAAAGGCTATTATCTACCCCACTGGACTTATGATGCCAACACCTCAACCACCTATCAAGGTCAAAGAGGAGATGTCTATTATGTAACTGTTACTAAAACTGTCATGGTCGATGGACGACAAGAACAGAGACGCGTACAAGAAGCACGGATTAGATGGACAGCTGTCTCTGGTCGTGTGCATAACAGTTTTGACGACATTACCATTGGGGCTTCTAAAACCATCTCTTATGCCATTTTAGACAACTTAGCTCCATGGCATACTGAAAGACTTCTCCCTTTTGACCAAAAATATCTTGCAGGGTTCAATTCAGAAGAGTACACCATAGGACTTGACAATGGATTTGAGTTAGCCAAAGTGAAAATGAACCATGTTATTCGTCAAGATATTCAGCGTGACATTGGTGGCGACCAACAACAAATTAGCTCCATGCAGACAAGCTATGCCAATACCTCTTACAAAAATGTTCTCTTTCCTCTTTGGACAGCACAATTTAAATGGAAAAACAAAATCTATAACTACGCGATTAATGGACAAACAGGCAAAGTGAGTGGCGAACGCCCCTACTCATGGCTAAAAATTGCAGCCATTGTAGGCACACTCGGAGGGGGAGCTGGTGGGGCTGTCTATGTTGACCAACACCCAGAGGTTTTACGAGAGATAATCCAATATCAAATTCCGTAGGGTGTTTTCCTATGAAAACACCGTTAAAACCAAATGGTTCGGGTGTAAACACGCCGATTCCGAAAATGCAGATTGCATATAAGGAACCGATGGCTTTAGCCTCGCCCTAATTCATTGACGACAATACCCTATTTTTTCGTCAAAATTTTATAGATAATAAAGCCAAAGAAGAGCGTAATCCCTATGGAGAAATAGATTGGAATACTCTTAGTAATGACAAATACCACAATTAAAATGGCAAAGAGTGTTGGCACTTCATTGTAGGCTCTAAAAA
>JALSHP010000265.1 GCA_026982175.1 Campylobacteraceae bacterium | reverse complement strand
TGTTGAGTGATATAAAGAAGTAATGTTAGAATAGATGTGCTGTAATGATATAAAAATGTAGCAAAGGGAAATACATGCCTAAAAAGACTTACCAAGAACAAATGAGACATTCTTATCCAGACCATCCCATCATCAAGCCTATCGCTCCTGATATGGTGAAAACTTGGGGTGAGGGGATGCAGGTTTTGCCTTCACCTTTGGAGATACGAGAAGTGATGAGGAGCATACCAAGTGGCGAGGTAATGACAGCCAAAGAACTTTGTGTTGTTTTGGCAAAAAAACATAAGGTGGACATCGCTTGTCCTTACACCACAGGCATACTCATGAATATTGTCGCTCATGCCATAGAAGAAGATGAAAATGATGACACCCCTTGGTGGCGTACTTTAGGAAGTAAAGGTGAGATAAAAGGTAGCTATCCCAACGCCCCAGAAGAGCAGATGGCATTGCTTGAAGCTGAGGGGTTTTCTTTTGAGAAGAAAGGGAAGAAGTGTGTGTATTGGGTGGTGAAATAATAATTTTTAGATTTCTTTATGTTACACTTATATAAATATATTGTGGGGTATTAAATGAAATTGAGCTATAGATTAACAGCAGATGAGTTTTCAGATATGCTAAGTTTACATTACAATCAATATAAAAAGAAAATTTATTTGATCTATTTTTTGGTGTTGATTGGTCTATCTTTGATCGCTTGGAAAGGTACACTAGACCTTGCATTTATATTGTTTGTAACCATTGTATCTGTGAGTATAATCATTAGAATAAAATTTGTATTGCCTTGGTTATATAGACAAGAATTTAAAAAACAAAAAATGTTAAGTTGTAAAAGAGAGATGATATTTTCAGAAGATGACTTTACAGTTATTACCGAGTATTTCAATGCAACTATAAAATATAGTAGTATTGAAAAAATTATCTATTTTGATTCATGGATACTTATTTATTTAAGTCATAATAACTTTCATTTTATACCTACGCGTATTTTTAAAAGTGATTATAATAAAGAGGAATTTTAGAAATACTTAAAAAAACTGGTTCTGAAATAGTTATAAAGAGATAAAGATGAAAAACTAAAGACGTAAATGTCATAAACATAAAATTGATATTGTTCGTCCTTACAGCACTGAGTAGAAAGGGAAAAGTGTGTGTATTGGGTGATTAAAAGATGAAAAGATAAGGATATTAAAATGACAAAACTAAGCGTAAATCTAAATAAAATAGCCCTTTTAAGAAATTCAAGAGGACGTGACTTCCCTAATGTAGTAGATTTTGCTAGAAAGTTTATAGCTCTAGGCGTAAAGGGAATTACGGTTCATCCAAGAGATGATGAACGACATATTACAAAGCAAGACACCATTGACTTGGGTAAATTATTGGAAGATTCAGATATTGAATTTAATGTTGAGGGTTATCCCTCTAAGTCATTTTTAGATTTGGTAAAAAAAGTAAAGCCCACACAATGTACGCTTGTCCCCGATAGTCCTTTGCAACTCACCTCTGACCATGGATGGGATATTGAAAACAATAGAGCATTACTTGAAAAAAGTTGTCAAATGTTGAAGCAAAATAATATTCGTTCTGCTCTTTTTCTTGACCCAAGTATAGAAGAAGTAAAATTGGCTTCAACCATAGGAGCAGATAGAATTGAGTTATATACTGAAACTTATGCTTCAGCATTCAATACTGAAAGAGAACAAATTGTTTGGGATGCGTTTAATCAAACTTCTTTAGAAGCTCAAAGAGTTGGTTTAGGGGTAAATGCAGGGCATGATTTAGATTTACAAAACTTACCTAAATTTTTGAAGATTGAAAATATTTTAGAGGTTTCTATTGGGCATGTGTTGATAGTCGAGTGTATAGAGTTTGGTATACAAAAAGTGATTTCTAACTATTTGGAGATTTGTGACAAATGAATCATGCAATAAAACTAGAAACAAAGAGATTAAAACTGAGACAATGGAAAAATCAAGACTATCTCCCCTTTTCAAAACTAAATGCTGACCCAAAAGTAATGGAGTTTTTTCCCTCTGTTTTAACAAAAGAGCAAAGTGA
>JALSHP010000264.1 GCA_026982175.1 Campylobacteraceae bacterium | reverse complement strand
ATGGCATTTTTCATCATTCCCATTGCCATGACTTCAAGTGTTGAAGATGGTGGGTTTGGATGGATGCACTCTGAACTTTGGAAAGTCTATTTTCCTGCCATGATATTTGGGTTCTTCGCCATGGCACCAGCTGCCATTTATGGTGAGAAACATGGAAAAGGTAAAGAGATATTCATGATTTCCGTTGCCATTATCTTTACAGGTTTCATATTCATGGGCTTTGCCACTTCTGCTTGGCTTTTTGTTGTGGGTGTGGTTTTCTTCTTCATTGGCTTTAACATGTTTGAGCCACTGCTTCAAAGTTTTGTCGCCAAATATGCTAAAGTACACCAAAAAGGAGCAGCCCTTGGGGTTGCCAATACCTTTGCGTACACAGGTATCTTCTTTGGTGGGCTTCTAGCAGGGTACATGATGCAACACTACGACCGAGCATCTCTAGCGATGATAGTCATGGTCATTGCCATTGCTTGGTTCGTATGGGTTTACACCATGCCAAGTCCAAACAACCGTGGAAATGTTTACCTACCTCTTGACCTCTTTAAGAGAGAAGATATTCATGCACTCACCGAACACGAAGCCATTGTTGAGTCGTATGTGAATGAAACAGAGCAAATTGCTGTGGTGAAGTTTAACAAAGATTTGATTGATGAAGATGAGGTGAGAGGGATGTTACACGAGGCTTAGAAAAAATAAGGTGAGTTAATCACCTTAAAAAGTAAATACAACTAATTCCTTTCTTCTGTTCGGAAGACTTGGGGTTATCAATATAGAAAGCCAAAAAGCCAAAGAGGAATTTTTTTACTATTTTCCGTTGAATCGGTATCTTGCACCACAAAAGAGTTTTCCATATCTTTTATCTGTTTAAATCCTTTATTTTTCCCACCTATTTCAAAAATATATCTATTATTGACGATAAAATCCCCATTTTTAGAGGTGCTTAGGCTGTGTTGCTCTTTGAGTTGATTGGCAAAAAAACTCTCTCTTATTGTCCCTATCTCAGGGTTCTCACAAAGTGCATAAGAGAGATTTGTATTGTTTAAGTAGAGCTTCTCTGGTTTGCTAAGGGCTGTTATCCCCTTTTTATTATCGACCACTACGGTGAGTAAATCTCCTTTTTCTAAATGCCCTAAATAGGCATAGAGTGTGTTACGACTCACTTCAATATTGGCTGATACTTTTGTGATGTTTAATTCAAACGGCTTACTATAACAGATAACATTTAAGAGCTTTTTTAACTTATTGGCAAAATTTGGCTTTATATACCCTAGCATCACTAAATCAACATCTATGGTTAGGTTTACCACAGCCGTAAGTTGTTTGAGGTAGTTGTTTTTATCTGAAAAATAGAATGGATAATAGCCATACTTTAAATACTCCTCAAAATGCTCTAAGGGTATAAACTCTTCACTCAATTTGTCTATGATTTCAATGCTATTGGTCGTTATCTCCTCTAGTGAAAAGCTTGGTAGCTTTCTATCTAAAGTCAGTTCTAAAAACTCTCTATATGAGAGTCCATTCATGTGGTAAAGAACAGCTCTTCTGCTCAAATCTGCTTGTGAATTATAGATAGAAGTGGCACATGAGCCTGTAAAAATGACTTTAATTTGTGGGAAAAAATCATAAATGGCTTTTAAATCCAATGCAAAGTTTTTATATTTATGTGTCTCATCAAGCAGTAGATACTCCCCACCTACTTTAGCAAATTCCTCTGCCAATTCATAAAGTTTAATGTCCACGTTAGCTGGATAGTCATAAGAGAAATAGAGGGATTTATGGGAAGGGTAAATTTGTTTTAAATCCTTTAGATGTTGCAACAAAAAAGTAGTTTTTCCCACACCTCTTGAACCCACAACAGCTATCATTTGAGATGAAAAATCAACACGCTCAAAAAAGTAACGTTTATATGGGCTATTTAAAGTTTTTAAGATTATTTTCTCTAATTTTCTAAGATTATCAAGCATATTTATCCTATTTTGTTAATTAGTAATTAACAATTATAGCATAAAATATATTATCTACGAGGGATATTAAGCATTGAGACTTATCACATATCGTG
>JALSHP010000263.1 GCA_026982175.1 Campylobacteraceae bacterium | reverse complement strand
TTATTATTGATAGTGGTCTCTTCAGGCTTAGCTTGTTCATTTGTGTCGCTAGGATCTTCAAATCCTGTTGCAATAATGGTTAACTTCACATGGTCAAGTGGAATGCTTTCAGCCGTAGTTGTTCCAAAAATAATATTGGCATCTTCATCTGCATTCTCTTCAACAATATCCATTGCTTCAGCAATTTCAGCCAGTGGATAATCTGGGTGAATATGAAAGTGAACCAAAATACCCATTGCCCCATCAATTGATAAGTTATCAAGTAATGGTGATTCAATGGCTGTTTTAGCCGCATCATAAGCTGCTGAGTTACCTGTACTCTCACCTACACCCATAAGGGCTAGACCTCTGTGGCTCATAACTGTTTTAACATCGGCAAAGTCAAGGTTAATGTCATTTGCTCCATGAGAAAGAATAACGTTTGAAATTCCTCCAACGGCTTGAGAAAGCACCGAGTCTACTAGTCTAAAACTATCTCTCATTCCAAGGTTTTTTTCGACAATAGAAAGTAGTCTCTCATTGGGAACCACAATAATAGAGTCAGACTCTTTTTTAAGCTCCTCTAAACCAGCTTTTGCCAGTCTTTCTCTCTTTCTTCCTTCAAATTTAAAAGGACTCGTTACAATAGAGACAGTTAAAGCACCAACTTCTTTAGCGGCTTCAGCAATAACAGGAGCCGCACCAGTTCCTGTTCCTCCACCTAAACCAGCAGAGATAAATACCAAGTCAGCACCCTCTAACATGGTTTTAATACTATCAAAACTCTCTTTAGCTGCTTCTGCTCCAACTTCAGGTTTCATCCCTGCACCAAGACCTTTGGTTGAGTTCATTCCGAGTTGCATTTTGTATGGGGCAATAGAGGCATCAAGTGCTTGTGCATCAGTATTGGCAACAATAAGATCAATACCCTCAATCCCTTCTCTAATCATGTGGTTAATCATGTTCCCACCACCACCACCAACACCAATGGCTTTAATTTTAGCTCCATGTATACCTGCTGTTGATTCTGTTATGTTAAATTCTTCCATTTTTTTCTCCTCTATTAAAAGATTTTTTTAGCCCAATCCATAAAGTTATCTAGTGGATTGCTTTGATTTTTCTTACTCTCTTTGCTTAAGTCTTTAAATAAGTCATTACTGCTCTCTTTGTTTTCATTAAAGTTAGGCATAGAGACTGAAATTTTTGGTTTACTACTAAGTTCAGGGTTTTCAAAAGATGTAATGTCCTGAAGAGACTCTTTATGCTTATACTCTTTTGAGTGTAACATGGTTTTACTTCCCTCTAACTCATACTCTGTATGTTTTCCAGATTCATATTGAAGTAGACCTATTACGGTTGAAAACTCTGGTGAATTTAAATCCTCCGTAATATTACTGATACCATTAGGTTTCCCAATGCGAATAGGTGTATTGGGAATAAGTGCTTGTGCCAATTCACGTGTACCATCGATAAGGGTCATTCCTCCTGTGAAGATAATTCCTGCACCCAGCTCATTTTTTAATCCACTCTTTTCCAATAAGTCAGATAGAATTAAAAGGGTCTCTTCTAGGCGACTGTAAACAATATTATGTACAATATCTAGGGATACAAGATTTAAGTTTGTATCATCACCAATAATAGAGAGTTTTACTTCTCCTCCTGCCTCTCTAAGCAGACTCCCTTTTGAAATTTTTAAATCTTCAGCAACATCTAGAGGGGTATGAAGTGCGATGGATAAATCATTGGTAATATGATTAGACCCTACAGCCAAGAATTGGTTATATTGTATAGAATTTCCCACATGTATGGTTAGGTTTGAAGTCTGTCCACCTAAATCAATTACCGCAACACCTCTCTCTTTATCATTCTTTGATATGACAGCGAGAGATGAAGCGTATCCAGATAGTACAACTTTAGAGATACCAATACCTGCAGCATTAACCGCCTTTTTAAGATTACCTAAGTTGGATTTATTGGTGATGATAATATGGGTATCGACTTCCATCCGTGAAGCATTCATACCATTTGGATCTTCAATAAAGTCTTGTTCATCTATTTTAAACTTATAGGGTAAAACATGTAAAATTTCAAACTCACTAGGAATATTCGCATTGTAAAGTGCTGTTTGCATTACACGGTTAATTTCATTAATAGAGATTTCATGATTTGGAATATTGACTACGCCTGAAGACTTAAGACTTTTGACATAGGAGCCTGAGATAGAGATGGTAGCAGCAGTAGGGTTAATACCTGCTACACGCTTTGCATCATCTACTGCCTCTTTGATAGATTTAGAAGCCAGTTCAATATTTGAAATAGCTCCTTTTTTAATGCCTTGAGATTTAGAAATACCATGACCAGCAATTTCGATTTTACCATTAACAACTTCACCAATAATTGCACATATTTTAGTAGAACCGATATCTATCGCTAAAATTGGTTTTTCCACAATTGGATCCTTACTTAAAGTATTAGTAAAGTTCGATAGGATACTTTTTATTTAAAACTTTGATTAAGTTACTTTGAAAACTCTGTTCTTTAACACTATCAGCATTTTTATACATGATATCTGTTGCATTACTTTCAAGGGAAATTAATTTTTGTTCTATAATTTTGTAAACCATGACTTTACTTCCTATGGGTATGATACCTTTTTCTTTCTTTGATGTAAAGAGCTTTGAGATGAAATTTGCTCTTTCTTGTTGATTTAGACCTAACTTCTGTGTATCAGCGTTATCTAATGTGATAAAGGTTGACACATTCATATCTAACTTGTCAATATCTGTCAGTTTTTTTTCAGCTAGAGTTAAAAGTGCTTCTTGTTTGGCTTGTTTTTCATAGAGTGGTGTAATAGTCTCTTTTACGTCTGTAAAATTTTTAGTTATAGGTAAGGTTATCTTCATGATTTTTACAGAAGCATAACGATTTTCTACGACTTTAGGTTTTAAAATATCATTAAGATTTTTACTATTAATAGCAGTCCATAAGGCAGGAGAAAGTTTTGGGTCATTTATGGCTAAAGTTAAGGTCTCATCAGCAGTGAGTTCACCTTTTTTAAAAGCCACATAACGTTTTAATGCCTCTTTTTTACTTTTAGCGACTTGGGTTGCCTCTTTAACCCACTCTTTGACATCTTCAAACTTCGCCATTTTACCATCGTTATCGGTATAGTTAAATCTATTCTTTTCAAAATACTCTTTAACTTCTTCATCGCTCACTTCAGTATCTTTGGTCTCTGTCCACTGAATGGCTAAAGTATACTCTTTAGGTGTTTTAAACTGCTCTTTTTTGGGTTCCCAAAAAGCTTTTAGTTTTTCATCATCTACGCTAATGTTAACATCATTGGGGGTAAGCACTTCATATTTTAATTTATCGGCTACTTCAAAAGCTATTTGAAATGCTTTGTATTCATTCTCTAAACCTTTACTGTTAAGTAGTTTTAAGGTTTTCTCTATAATTAATTGATCTCTTAAGTTATTTTCAAATGTTTTAAGTGCTAGTCCACTATTTGTAAGGTAGGTATCATAGGCTTTTCTATCAAAAACTCCTTTAGTTTGAAAAGCAGGATAGGAAGCCAACTTCTCTCCAATCTCTTTTTCACTAACAACAACACCAAACTCATTGGCTAAGTTAAGGATTCTGGCTTGTGTTGCCATATTGTTAATGACTTGTTGTTGAAGTCCCATCTCTTTGGCTTGTTTCTCATCAAATTTACCTTGCATCATTTGATTGTATCGGTTAAATAGATTACTATACTCCATTTGAAATTTATCTTTTTGTAATTCAACTTCTCCTACTTTCCCAATATTACTACTATTTATTCCTAATGAACCACCAACAGCTCCTGCGAGTATAAAAGAGAGTGCCGCAATCCACATGACGACTACGGTAAATTTGTTGTTTCGTTGCATCCAACTTATCATATTTTGACCTTAATTTAAAATTTGCACAATTTTAGTCTACTTGTGGTTAATTATTAATGAAATAATTACTTTATAGAGGGTATATTCATCTTAAAAAATCTTAGGGAAATAATGATGAATAACAATACGCAGATAGTAACAGAGGATTTGAAAAATATTTGGCATCCTTGTACGCAGATGAAAGACCATGAAACTTTACCACTAATTCCTATAAAAAGAGGAAAAGGTGTTTATCTGTATGATTTTGATGATAAGTCATATATAGATGCAATAAGCTCTTGGTGGGTTAATATTTTTGGTCATGTAAATGAGCATATCTCTTCACGTATCAAAGAGCAACTTGACACCTTAGAGCATGTTTTGTTAGCTGGGTTTACACACAAACCAGCTGTCAACTTAGCTGACAAACTTGTCAACTTAACCCCAAAAGGACTTGATAAAGTTTTTTTTGCAGATAATGGTTCAAGTGCCGTAGAAGTAGCACTTAAGATGAGTTTTCATTATCATCGCAATAGAGGTGAAAATCGTCCACTTTTTCTCTCTTTGACAAACTCTTACCATGGTGAGACCATTGGGGCATTGAGTGTGGGTGATGTTGAGCTTTACAAAGAGACGTATGCTCCACTTCTTATCTCTTGCATCCAAACACCTGTACCCAAAGACCAAAGTGAAGAGTCTGCCAAAAGTGCGATAACTGGCTTAGAGAAGATTTTAAAAGAGAGAGGTTCAGAAATTTCAGCACTTATCATAGAACCATTGGTTCAAGGAGCTGGGTATATGCATATGTATCATCCACTTTACATTACTTTGGCTAAACCTCTGTGTGCAAAATATGGGGTGCATTTAATTGCTGATGAAATATTGGTTGGTTTTGGACGAACAGGTACGATGTTTGCATGTGAACAAGCGAATATTACGCCAGACTTCATGACCATCTCTAAAGGTTTAACGGGAGGTTATTTACCTTTAGCCATTACCATGACCACTTTAGATGTTTATAATGCTTTTTATTGTGACTACAATGAGCATAAAGCCTTTTTACATTCACATTCATATACAGGTAACCCTTTGGCATGTACAGCTGCTTTAGCGACCATAGAACTCTTTGAAGCCTCTGATGTTTTAGGGGAGAACCAAAAGAAGTCAGCTTATATTTTAGAGAAGCTTCAAAAATTTAAAGAGCTTTCTAATGTTAAAGAGATTCGTCAAACAGGCATGATAGCAGCTGTTGAACTAGATGGTTATGCTCCTGAAGAACGCATAGGCTTAAAGGTCTATCAGTATGGTTTAGATAATGGGGTGCTTTTACGTCCTTTGGGGCATATTGTCTATTTTATGCCCCCTTATATTATTACTTATGAGCAGATAGATACAATGATAGACACAGCCTATGAAGCGATTAAAGGGCTATTATAAAATGAGCATTATCTATAAAACAGCGTTATTAAGAGTAGAAGTAGAAGAGAGTGAAACTCCATGGCTTAAAGTTTTTACACAAGTTGCCTATAAAGAGTTTTCAGAAGTGCCTATGGCATTAAGATTAGAGATATTTAGGGTTTTAGATATTATTGAAAAAGAGATGTTGAGTTTTTATAAACCTAAAAAAATCAACATTGCCTCTTTTGGTAATTATATGCCTCATGTGCATTGGCACATTATGGCTAGGTTTGAAGAAGATGCTTATTTCCCCGAACCGATGTGGGGAACAAAGCAGAGAGAGGGGCGTTCTTTTGTAGGTGATTTTGAGCAATTCATCTCAAATATTCAAAAACTACTTAAATAAAAATCGAACTATCTTTTTAAGCAAAGAGATTTGCTCTTTGGCTTTAATAATTTGTTTAGGAGGGTTGAGTAGATTGACATACTCATTCGCCTCTTTGAGTTTTTTGGCTTCAAAATTAATTTGCATCTAAAATTCTCTCTATCTCATACATTGCATCTTCATTTTTAAGTCTAAACTTCACCTCAATTCTACGACTCGCATCTTTGTCTTCTACCCCATTGACTTTAATAGCATCTAAATATGAACGTCCAGAAGCAACCAATTTCTCTTGAATATTATTTCTTTTAATATAATCTAAGGTCAATAGATAATTCATCACAGCAAAAGCACGTTTTTGAGAAAGATTTAAGTTGTAAAGGTAAGAGCCATCACTGTCTGAATGCCCTTCAATAATAATCTTGTCAATATGTTCAGAGATGCTTTTGTTTTCAATAAGTGCAGAGATGTATTCAATGAAATTGGCTTTTAATTCAGCTTTGGAACTCTCTTTTAAAACAGCAGAGCCTTTGTCAAATAAAATATTAGAAGCCAATCTTAATGAACCATTCTTTTTGTCTATATTAATCTTTTTCCCAAGAGACGATTTGAGTTCGGCTATGACTTTAAGCTTAATACCTGTGAGTGATTTTATTTTTGCTTTTTTTGCTTGGAGTTGAGCGAGTAGGGTATCATATTTGGTTTGTTTCTCTTGGGTGGCTTGAAGTAGCTTTAAGAGTTTCTCCTCATTGAGTTTCATAGAAGCATCTTTTTGGGTTAGTTCATTGGAGAGCAGTAAAATTTTATTTTTGTATTTTTCTAAATTGTTAGAGGAGTTATGAATGGTCTCATTTTGCTCTTTGGTTAGATTTTGCAATAAGATAATGTGTTCAGAGTAGTCATCTATTTTGGTATTTTGTGCCAAAAGTAGTTGGTTGAGATTGTTAAGCTCTTCACTCTTTAATTTTAGGGAATTAGAAGAGACCACAAGTTTCTCTTCGCTTTGTTGTAAACTCTCTTCACGCTTGGCTAAAAGGTTTCTAAGTTTATTAATCTCATCATTTTTAATGGCAATGCTTTGAGATAAATCTATGAGGTGGTCAGATTGCTCATCTAGCGTGTTCTCTTGCTCATTTAATACCTCTTCTTGGGTATTTAAAATGTTCTCTTTTTTATGTAACTCTTCTCTAATGATACCTGACTTGACAACAATCGCCCCAATAAGTAAAATAAAGACAAAAAGTAGCCCTGCCATGAGGTCTGCATAAGATATCCAAAAGTTTGTTTCAGAACTGTTTGATTTTTTTTTGAACATCTTATTTCACTATGTTTTGAGTTATGCTATTGTGATATTCGGTAATGGTACGTTGCAAGATTTTATTTTGTTCTGCCGTACTGTGTGCAAAGTTTGCCAGTTTCATTACTATTTCTCCTACCTCATTGTCAATTTTAGAGAAAGTGAGATTGAGAGATTTTTCAAGCGTTGTATCAAGTTTGTTAAGTGTATTGTTAAAGGAGGTCGTTTGTCGATTAAACTCTTGCATTGTTTGTTCTATTTTCTCATGGGCAGTTAAAGCTGCTTTTGAAGTCTCAATCTTCGCAATGGTATCTTTTAAATCGCTTGAGACCATCTGCATATGATTGGTAATACTTGTAAAGTTTTTATTGGTCTCATTAATAATGGTCTGAAAATTCTCTAAATGCTTCTCATTGAGTGTCTGTATAAACTCTAGGTTAAAAGTCTCTTTAAGTGCTTCTATCATCTTTTGGTCACGCATCTCATGTTGCATATGTTCATGTTTTTTGAGTTCACTATCCGACCAGATATAAGAGGCATAAATCTCATGGAGTTGATGCGAGTCAATGTCAACTTTGGAGAGACCTCTTTTTTCAAAAAATGACCAGACAATAGAGAGAAAAATACCATAGATGGAAGCATAAAAAGCAGTTCCAATGCCAGAGAGTAAAAGTGATATTTCATGGTCAAGTGCATCTGAATTGCTTGCTGAAAAGTCAGGCATAGAGAGTGCAATGGCAGTAAATGTCCCTAAAATTCCAAGCATTGGAAAGAGTGATGAAGCAATGGAAGCATAGTTCTCATTTCTAAATGTTTTGTAGTAGTCGCTAATAAACTCTTCAATTTTAATGGTTGATTTTGTTTCATCAAAAATAGTTAAGGCATTCTCTTTAATACTCTTTTGTAAGGCTTTTTGTAATTGAACATACTCTTGACGCATTTTACAAACAACATAATTGGCATTATGGCGAATGAAAAAAAGATAAATAGCGTAAATAGCACCAATAATGATGACAGAGTGTAAGTTGACTTTTAAAGGGATAATGTGTAAATATCCCAATAAAATGCCAACAAAAAAGAGTGTTCCAAAGAGTGCTAATAATAAGTAGTTAATAAAACATAGTTTGTTTGAATCTTCATTGTTATTCATTTTTTTCCTTTTTTTCTTTGGTTAAATTATTTTCTAATTTTAGTTTCGTACTGTTAATCTCTTCTATTTCTTGAAGAACCTCTTTGACCAAATAGAAAAAGTTTGGATGCAGAACATCTGCATAGGTTTTTACAATGGCGGTCTTGTAGGTACTTTTTGTGAGAATGTTAGTCACCACACCTACAGGAATTTCAGGTAGAAAAATATTGTCTAGCCCAGAGGTCATAACTTTATCGCCCACTTTAATTTTTGACCATTTAGGAATAAATTTCACTTCAATACTTTCAGAGTCAATCCCTTTGGCAATACCAGGTGTTTTATCTTTACCAATAAAAGTTGAAAATTGGCAGATAGGATTAGAAAGAAGTAATCCCTTTAAGGTCTCATTCTCTTTAATGGCAATTCCTGCAACAACATTTTTTTGAATAAGCCCATAGATTTTATCTTCTCCTAATGTATCTGCTTGAGTTAGATAGATTTGAGAAAAGTCATTGAGTTTACGATAAGAGATGGTCTGAACGCGTAAAATATTTTTAAAGCCATTGAGCTTTTCTTCATTGTATTGATTAAGTTGTTGAAAGCTTATAAGATTGATTTTTTGTTGATAGAGATATTTACGTAGTAAAATATTTTCATCTTCTAATGTTTTAATGGTCTCAACTTGATTTAAGTATTGATTAAGAGAGTGATGCATAGAGTTAGAGAAGTTTAAATAGCTCTCTTTAAGAGGAAGGGTAAGCACTGCAAACTTATCTTGAAACTTTTCCTCTTTTTTTAAGAGGAAAACAATGAGGAAAGTAATGATGAGAAATAAAATTAATCGACTAGTCTTCATAGTTAGAGTGTTGTAACGAATCTATCTCTTCTAATGCTTTTCCTGTACCTTTAGCAACGGCTAAAAGTGGGTCTTCTGCAACGTAGACTGGAAGCTTGATGAGATTGGACAAATATTTATCAAGTCCTCGAATTAAAGCACCACCACCTGTTAAAACAATACCATTCTCAACTATATCACCTGCTAAATCAGGTGGTGTCTGTTCGAGAACAAGTTTAAGGGCTTCTGCAATTTCTCTAATTGGTTCTTTCATTGCTTCTCTCATATGTTCAGAAGTAATCTCAATAGAAGTCAATAACCCTGCTACTTGGTCACGACCTTTAACCTGCATTACCAACTCTTCTTCTAGTTGAATGGCTGTTCCAATGGCTATTTTCATCTCTTCAGCAACTCGGTCCCCAATTAAAAGGTTAAAGTTTCTTTTCATATAGTCAATAATAGAGCTATCCATTTTGTCACCTGCGGTTCTAATGGATTTTGAAATCACTAAACCTCCAAGAGAGATAACGCCAATCTCAGTTGTTCCTCCACCAATGTCAACGACCAAGTTACCATTGGGGTCTTTTACTGGAATTCCTGCACCAATGGCCGCTGCCATTGGCTCTTCAATCAGGTGAACTTCTCTTGAACCTGCTGACATCGCAGACTCTTTTACGGCTTTTCTTTCAACTTGTGTGAGTCCAAAAGGAACACAGATAATAATTCTAGGAGAGAAGAGACCTTTTCTGTTATGTACTTTTTCTATAAAATATCGAATCATCATCTCGGTGATATTAAAGTCTGCAATAACTCCATCTCTCATTGGACGAATGGCTTTGATATTTCCAGGTGTTTTCCCCACCATATCTTTTGCCTCTTGACCAACTGCTAAAATATGTTCTCTACCACGTTTATCATACTGTATGGCGACTACTGATGGTTCATTGATACAAATACCTTTTCCTTTGACCAACACTAAAGTATTTGCCGTTCCTAAATCGATTGCTAAATCGTTTGAAAAAATTCCTAATATTTTTTTGAACATTCTCTACCCTTAATCTTTGTTTTATGCTGTTTTTGAATTTTTAATATAAAGGGGTTTCATACCTTCATTAATTACTTCTTCAGTCATGACTATTTCATAGCCTGAAAGCTCTGGAAGTTCATACATTATATCTAATAATGCTTCTTCCATGATTGAACGTAAGCCTCTTGCCCCTGTTTTTCGTTTAATTGCTTTATTTGCTATTGCTTTTAGTGCAGATTCCTCAAAAGTTAACAGAGCATTATCTATTTCAAACAATTTTTGATATTGTTTAACAACTGAGTTTTTAGGTTCAGTGAGTATTTTAACCATGATTTCTAAAGTAATTGGCTCTAAAGTAGCTGTGACATGAAGCCGTCCAATAAGCTCTGGTATGATACCAAATTGTACTAAATCATCTGACTCTATAAGATGCATGACATCTTCATTATCTTTACTTGAACGTTTTGTTTGTCCAAATCCTAGTTGGTTTGCACCCAATCTTCTTTGGATAATCTCTTCAACCCCATCAAATGCTCCACCACAAATAAATAAAATATTTTTTGTATCAATTTGTAAAAAGTCTTGATTTGGATGTTTGCGTCCACCTTTTGGTGGTATGTTTACCACCGAGCCTTCAATAATTTTTAGAAGTGCTTGTTGTACCCCTTCTCCAGAGACATCACGGGTAATGGAACGGTTTTCTCCCATACGGGCTATCTTATCCATCTCATCAATAAAGATGATGCCATGTTCAGCCTTCTTAACATCATCTCCTGCGGCTTGGAGTAGCTTGGTTAAGATGTTCTCAACATCTTCACCCACATAACCTGCTTCGGTTAAGTTGGTAGCATCAGAGATGGCAATAGGTACATCTAAAAACTTTGCGATGGTTTGAGCTAAAAGTGTTTTACCTGAACCTGTCGGTCCTAAAAGTAAAATGTTTGATTTTTCAATATTGGTATCATTATTTTGTTGATTCTTAAAGATTCTTTTGTAATGATTATAGACGGCAACCGAAAGGGTTTTTTTCGCAGACTCTTGACCAATAACATAGTCATTTAACATTCTGTGAATCTCTTTAGGAATTAAAAGCGTTTGCGTTTCATTGTTACTACTCTCTGCAATAGGCTCTGCATCTCCAAAGAGAATTTTATGTGCTGAAGTCACACAGTTGGAACAGACGTATGCACCATTTCCTGCTATAAAGGGATTCTCTTCTTGCTCTTTTGTTCCACAAAAGTTACACTCTTTTTTTGCCATTTTTCTATTTCCTTATATATGGAATACCACGTTTTGAATGCATGATAAACTCTATTAATTTTTGTATATGTATTGAACTATTATTGTTCAGTTCTTTTGCTACCTCTTGAAGTGCTTTTCCACTCTCAAAAAGTTTTTTGTAAACTACTTTTAATTCATTAATCTCATCTCGCTCTAATGCTCTTCTTAATCCTGTGAGATTTAGCCCTCTTAAGGTGGCACGGTTTCCTTCTGCCAAACAGTAAGGAGGAATATCTTGACTTAATGCAGATGCCCCTCCTATCATGGCATAGTCTCCAATATGAACAAATTGGTGAACAGGAGTTAAGCCTCCAATAACAACATTGTTTCCAAGTTCAACATGACCTGCCAAGTTGACACCATTGGCTAAGATACAGTTGTTGCCCATAATGACATCATGCCCTAAGTGGACATAGCCCATGAGTAGATTGTTATTGCCAATTTTGGTGATGCTTCCACCACCTTTTGTTCCTGGATTGAGAAGGGTAAACTCACGAATTCTATTATGGTCTCCAATGATGAGTTGGACGGCTTCCCCATTGTATTTAAGGTCTTGAGGAATTGAACCTATGACTGCATGAGAAAAGATATGATTGCTTTTACCAATGGTCGTATGTCCTAAAATAACAGCATGTGTATCAATAACGGTATCATCTCCAATAGTGGCTTGTGATGAGATAGTCACAAACGCACCGATGGTGACATTATGACCAATTTTCGCACCATCTTCAATGATGGCTGTTGGATGTATATTTGACAAGCTTTTCCTTATTTATCGACAATCATGGCTTTAAGTTCTGCTTGTGCCACGAGTTTGTCGTCAACATAGGCTTTGGCATCAAGTTGCCAAACTGCACCTCGTTGTTTAATAACGCTTAGCTTGTAAACCAATTGGTCACCAGGGGTGACAGGTGCACGGAACTTTGCTTTGTCAATGCTCATAAAATAGACAACTTTATCTTGCATCTCATTTTGTGCCTCTTCGCTTGAACTTTGAAAAGCAAGTACGCCACCTGCTTGTGCCATTCCTTCAATAATCATAACACCAGGATAGATAGGATGGTCAGGGAAATGCCCTTGAAAGACTGGTTCGGAGATGGAAACATTTTTATAGCCCTCTATGCTAACGCCTTTTTCAAGTTGAGTCACTCGATCGAGTAGTAAAAATGGGTACCTATGAGGTAGGATTTTCTGAATTTCAACGACATCATATAGCATCGATTGGACCTTTTGTAGAATAATTTTAAATATTTTATCTAAATATAACTAAATTTTTAAGAAATTTCCAAAAGAACTTCTTTTACATCTTCATATATATGGCTTTTATAGACTATTTCTAGTTTACTAGAGGGTATCTCTTCCACCACAATAATAGAAGATAAATCATAAGGGTTGGCGATTAATTGATTTCTTACTTTAAGCTCTTCTTCAAATGTTGGAGGGTTATAGATGAGTTCATAGAGTGTTACATACTCTGTATCGGCTAACTTATTATAGGTAGCTAAAGTGATAAATTTAATCTCATCACGGTTCATGTAGTGTAAATCACCTATTTGTAAATCTATTTTACCACGGCTATATTCATTGCGTATGGTAGAGAGGGGTAGAAAATGAGCAGGGATGGTCATTTTTTTGACACGTACCTCTCCATGCATCTGTCGCCAGTTTAAAAAACGCTCTTTAACAATTTTATAGGCTAGATTCGCATCTTCTAAACGTAAACGTTTCTCATAGAGTTCTATTCTTGCTTCAATGGATTCAGGTTGAATCTGTTGTGAAATGGGCGAAAAGAGTTCATCGGCGAGTTTTTTTTGTTGGTCTCGTTGAATATTGAGTGCAAAGAGACATCCGCAATAGTCTTGACGGTAAAGAGCATCCTCTTTTGCCATGATGTTTTGCTCTTGTGTCCCTGAAGCTTTTCGGTAGTCAGGAGCAACAAACTCAATGCCAAACTTTTTAGCCAAACTATCTCCTGCCTCTTTAAGTTGTTTGAGTGATTTTTTAGGAGAGGTCAAGAGCGTAGAGGTAAAGGTTTTTTCTCCCATTTGTGAGGCTTGTTGGGCTGTCACTTCAAAACGTCTGTCAAAACAGATGGCACATCGGTCGCCTTTTTCGGGTTCATGCTCAAAGCCACGCACCAATTTTATCCAATTTTCAAAATCATACTCCCCCTCTAGCAGTTCAATCCCCAACATTTTACAAGAACGTTTGACATCAAGCAGACGCAGTTTATATTCAGAGTAAGGGTGAATGTTAGGGTCATAAAAGTAGCCCACAAGTGTTTCATTGGGGTACTCAATTTGTAGTTTTTGTAAAAAATAGTGGCTGTCAACGGCACAGCAGATATGAACTAAGATAGGACGCTCCTATAAATTTTGCGTATTTTACATTAAAATTGCTTGGTTTTGAAGGTACGTTAAAAAACTAAACATAAAAAAACATTTTTTGTTAGTAATTTAGCGGAAGTTTATGAAATGTTTTAGAAGTCAGTATTTTTTTCTTGAAATACTTTTAGTACTAAAACGAATTTAATATAATGGAGAAGATAGGTAAGTACAGGGCAAAAGCCCACATAGGTTTTAGTACTATTATACTCTAGCTAGGCTAGAGAACCTATTTATCATATTTAACTGATACCCCTACCACAAATATGATGGTGCTAGTATAATATATTTAATTTAAAAAAGGCTTGAAAATGATTACACTTGGATTGGATTTGGGACACACCTCAATAGGTTGGACATTAGCAGATGTGGAAAATGGAAAAATTATTGATGGTGGAGTAGAAATATTTGAAGCACCTGAAGATGAAAAAGGTAATACAAATGCATCTATTAGAAGAGGGTATAGAGGGAGTAGAACTACCAATAAAAATCA
>JALSHP010000262.1 GCA_026982175.1 Campylobacteraceae bacterium | reverse complement strand
AGGCTATGCACCAATAACAAAAGAGTATACACTCACAGATACAGAAAAAAAGATTGAACTTCCTTCTTGTCACTCTAAATGGATTAGTGGAGCAGAAGCCACCATAAATCAAAAAACTATTATTGTAGGGTCACGTATTAACTCTGCTTCACAATATCTCTTTCAACGTCCAAAATATCCTGACTATGACAAAGATGAAACATTTGCATTAGAACATAAAAAAGTACGAGCATTAGAGAAGCGTAATGCCATTACAGAAGAGATAATAGAAGAGGAACGGTACCGTTATTATGATGAACCTAATTATGGAAATGGATATTATAATGATGGATATATAGAAAGAGATTTAAGAGATGAACATCATCATAGAGGAACTGCTAGAATGACCCTTCCTTAAGAGCCAATCACGTGAAGAAGTAAAAGATACTCCTTAAACCTCTTCTTCACTACTTGCTTCCCTTAGATGTGCCATACGTGATTCTAAACCATTCTCTTTTTCAAAATCTTGAATAATCTCTTGGACTTTTTTACCCTCAATTACCTCAACATCTAAAAGAACAGCTGTCATGTTTTCAATTGCACCATTGTAGTCACGTAAGGTCTGTTTTACATACTCGTAACGCTCTGTAAGTGTCGCTTTAATACTGCTATCTATCTCTTGTGACATCTGTTCAGAAAACTCATTGTTAATCTGTCCACCACCTAAGAAAGAGCTTTGAGAACGCGAAAGTACCATGAGTCCTGCTACATCACTCATGCCGTAAACCATTATCATGTCTTTAAGAATGGCTGTGGCACGGTCAAGGTCGTTTCCTGCACCTGTACTAATCTCACCTAAGAAAACCTCTTCAGCTGCACGTCCACCTAAAAGAACATCGACCTCTGCCATCAGCTCATATTTACGCTTTAAGAAACGGTCTTCATCATCAGGTAAATGCAAGGTGTAACCCAATGCTCCCAAGCCTCTAGGGATAATTGACACCTTAGTCACCCGTGTTGAACCTTTAGTAAGTTCAGCCATGAGAGCATGTCCACTCTCATGGTAGGCAACAATGTTTTTCTCAATGTCAGAGACTTTTCGGTTCTTTCTTTCAAGACCAACAAACGCACGTTCTATGGCTTCAAGAAGCTCATCTTGGGTAATAATTTTTTTATTACGTCTACCTGCTAAAAGTGCTGCTTCATTAATGATGTTCGCTAAGTCAGCCCCTGCCATTCCTGCTGTCTGCTTAGCAACAATTTCCATGTCAACTTTATCTGAAAGTTTGACATCTTTAGAATGCACTTCCAAAATAGCCAAACGCCCTGCAAAGTCTGGCTTGTCTACAAGTACTTGACGGTCAAAACGCCCTGCTCTTAGTAGAGCTGCATCAAGGGTTTCAGGTCTATTGGTCGCCGCTAATACAATAACTGGTGTATCGGTTCCAAAACCATCCATCTCAGCTAAGAGTTGGTTGAGTGTCTGCTCTTGTTCAGAGTGTCCACCCATTTGATTACCTGAAGAACGTGACTTACCAATGGCATCAATCTCATCAATAAAAATAATCGATGGAGCAGATTTTTTAGCCAACTCAAACAGGTCACGTACACGTGAAGCTCCCACCCCTACAAACATCTCCATAAAGCTTGAACCACTCACGGAAAAGAAAGGAACTTCTGCTTCACCTGCTACGGCTTTGGCTAAAAGTGTTTTTCCTGTTCCAGGAGGTCCCACAAGTAAAAGACCTTTTGGAATTTTTGCCCCAAGCTCAATGTAACGCTCTGGATACTTTAAAAAGTCCACAATCTCAACTACTTCATCTTTGGCTTCTTGAACCCCTTGGACATCATCAAACTTGACATTGGGACGTTCAGAGTTTATCATCTTGTCTGCTTTACCAGCACCCAAAATTCCCCCCATGCCTTTGGACATTTTTCTGGCTAAAAATAACCAAATGGCAACAAGAAAAAGAATGGGTAAAAGCATGTTAAAGTAATGGGTAAAGGCATCTTCTCCTACTCGTCCCTCATAAGTAATATTATTCTCTTCCAATAATGGAATAAACTCCATATCAAAAGCAGGAATATTTTTG
>JALSHP010000261.1 GCA_026982175.1 Campylobacteraceae bacterium | reverse complement strand
CCTCTGGGCTATTGGTTCACAATCAAAATGATGTAGGTATCATGGGGTCAATCCCCTCTCATGTCAACCGAGACCTTTTAGCTTCATGGGTAAGTAAAATGCCAAAACCACAAGAGAAATTGCTCGAATCCATTTTAGAAGCACTCCCACAAGAGAATCCTACTCCTGTAGAGCTTGAGACCAAAAAGAGATTGGCAAATGCAGTGAGAGAACATTACAAAGCTTATCCAGAAGCATTAAGTCAACAAGCTTCTGGAGAGATTATTCCCCCAACCGTAGATAATCACGCATAAAATAATTTTTAGAGCAAAATCTCTCGTTGTCCCTTATTATTTGGGGCAGAGAGTACCCCCATCTCTTGAAGTTGTTCAATAATATTAGCCGAACGGTTATAACCTATTTGTAACTTACGTTGTAAATAAGAGATAGAAGTCTTCTGGTCAGCTAAAATAATAGCCCTTGCTTCTTCATAGAGTTCATCTAAATCACCTTGTACCCCTAAACCTACTTTAGTATCAGAATCCTCTTTAACCAAATAGCGTTCATCATAATCAGGAGCCCGTTGTGCTTTTAAAAACTCTACAATCTCTTCAACCTCATCTTCAGAGTTCCAAGGGGCATGAATTCGTACTAAAGCATTGCTACCAGGTGGCGTAAAAAGAGCATCTCCCTTACCCAATAGACTATCAGCACCCAATGCATCTAAAATAACTTTTGAGTCAATTCTCTGCCCTACTCTATAAGCTAAACGTGAAGGAAGATTCGCTTTAATGAGTCCTGTCACAACATCAACCGATGGTCTTTGGGTTGCGACAATAAGGTGAATTCCTGCGGCTCTTGCCATCTGTGCTAACCGTGCGATTGAGAACTCAACATCTTTTCCTCCATTCATAATGAGGTCAGCGAGTTCATCAATTACCACCACAATAAACGGCATGGTATCAATACCCTTTTTCTTAGCTTTTTCGTTATAGTTATCAATATTTTTAGTACGACTCTCTGCCATCATCTTGTAGCGTCGCTCCATCTCTCCTACCATATTTGCCAAAGCGGCTATGGCTTTAGCTGCATCAGTAATAACAGGGGTAATGAGGTGTGGAATATCATTATAGATAGAAAACTCCAACATCTTAGGGTCAATGAGCATCAGCTTCAAGTTATCGGGGTCATTACGGTAGAGTAACGACAAAATCATCGCATTAATCCCTACCGATTTACCAGAACCCGTTGTTCCTGCAATGAGTAAGTGAGGAAGTTTTTTTAAGTCAGTTACAAATGGATTACCCACAATGTCTTTTCCCATCGCCATAGTAAGAGGTGATTTGGAGGTCATAAAGAGTTCACTCTCTAAAATATCACGCAGATAGATGGTATCAAAACTCTCATTGGGAATCTCTATCCCTATAACATCACGCCCAGGAATAGGTGCTTGAATTCTGATGGTTTCAGCACGAAGTGCCATGGCAAGGTCATCTTGTAGATTTAAAATTTTAGAAACCTTAACATTGGCAGCGGGTTTAAACTCAAAAGTGGTGACCAATGGACCAGAGTAAATATCCATCACCTCCCCTGTGATTTTAAACTGTCCCAATTTATCTAAGAGTTCATGTACCTTTCGGTCTATCTCTTCCTCATCAACTTTGGTTCGCGTTTGAGGAGCTTCGGCCAAAAAGTCCAAATAAGGCAAAATAAAATCTTCAGGCTCTTCAATTTCACCTCTTTCAAGCTCATCCATTAAGGCTTTATTCTCTTTTAACTCATCTAAAATCTTTGTGGTCTTTTCCCTCTCCTCAATAATTTTCTCTTCACTATAAAGCTCTTCAAGCACTTCTTCTTTTTGAGGTTTTTTCTCTTTTTTAGCTTCTTGCTCTTCTAGAATTTTTTCTTCACTAAACACCTCTTCATCCTCAATTACTTGTGGAACTTCTTGAATCTCAATATTACCAATATCATCTAAAGGACGCTCTTCTAACATAGCAATATCTTCACTACTCTTTTTTAACTTCTTTTTGAGAGGCTTTTTCTTATGCGATATTTTTTTAGGAACTTTTTGTTTAACCACCGTACTATTTAAATTTCTGCGTACTTTTTTACTCGCAACAATGGTGGTCATACTCTCGGTACTCTTTTTGTCAAAAAAAGGATTTTCAACTTTAACACTTAACTCATCCCATAAAGCAACGATCTTCTTCTGTAAAAGTATTCTATATTTATTTAAATAATTAAGATAGGCTTGAAAATTTGGGATTTCATCCAAAATTAAAAAGGCAGAAATCACGGTGCTTAAGAGCCATAAGAGCCACATACCTGCTTTGCCAACAAAAGGATTAAGAAAATCATAGAGACTCATTCCAATCATTCCTGCATCATAAATATTAACAACCAAAGTCTGTAGTAAAATTAGTGAAATAAGAAACAACAACCAACCTGTATAGAACTCTATATCTTTTAACAATTTTCTATTTTTATAAATTCTATAGAGAGGGTAGAGTAAAATAAATAAATTAACATAGGCTAGATAACCAAAAAGATTGATATTACCTTGACCATAAGCGTGTCCAATTTTACCCACCATTTCAGTAGAGTGAAATGAGGTTGAAAAAGCTCCATATAGCAATATAATGGTTATTATAAAGATAAAAATATGCACTAATAGCTCCTAAAAATTTAAAAAATTATAACATTTTTTTACAGAATAGTCCCAAAAAACATGCTTTTTAAGCCCTTTTTTTCATCTTTTATCTAAATATCTTGTTATTTTAAAAAAATAATTGTAGAATTTACCATCTAACATATATTACAAAGGATATTTTCATGAAAAAAGCAGAGTTTATTGATGCAGTAGCAGAGAAGTCAGGGTTATCTAAAAAAGATGCAGGTGAAGCATTAAATGCTATTTTAGAAACAATTACAGAAGCACTTAAAGCCAGAAAAACTGTTAGCTTTATTGGGTTTGGTTCATTCACAACCGTACACAGAGAAGCAAGAGAAGCAAGAGTACCATTAACAGGTAAAACCGTTCAAATTCCTGCAAGACATGCAGTTAAATTTAAAGTGGGTAAATCTTTAAAAGACTCAGTAGCATAATTAACAACTATTTAAGTTTTATCGCTGTATAATTGCATTCCAATTTTAGATTGGAATGTGCCACAGTGATGGAACTGGTAGACTTGGTAGACTCAAAATCTTCTGCCTTAGGGCGTGTCGGTTCGAATCCGACCTGTGGTACCACATTTAAACTGTCTTCAGCAGACGGCTCCATTTTTACATAAACTGTCTTCAGCAGACGGCTCAATTTTACTTCTTAAATTCTTCTCCATAATTATCAATCTAAATTATTTTTTTAGCTATAATCTCTTCAATTAATTACATAGGAAAATAATGAAATTAGTCGTAGCCATTACAGGTGCTTCAGGCATTGAACTTGGAGAAAAATTTGTCCAATATTTACCTAAAGAGGTAGAAGTACATATCATCACCTCAAAAAATGCACTCACCGTTAATCATTTTGAAAACAAAAATATTACACTACATAAGAACTCGAATATTGCTGCTTCCATTGCTTCAGGCTCTTTTCAAGTTGATGCAACGGCAATTATTCCATGTAGCATGAATACTTTGGCAAAAATATCTTGTGGCATTGCTGACAACTTGGTAACAAGGGTCGCTTCTGTAGCACTTAAAGAGCAAAAAAAACTTCTTTTAGCTCCAAGAGAACTGCCTTTCTCTGCCATTGCCTTAGAAAATATGGAAAAGTTAGCAAAATTAAATGTTATTATTGCACCTCCTGTTCTTGGCTACTATTCTGACTCCTCCTCCTTAGAAGAGATGGAACATTTTCTCATTGGAAAATGGTATGATGTTTTAAACATAGAACATAATTTATATGAAAGATGGAAATAATGAGACGTGCAATCTACCCTGGTACTTTTGACCCTTTGACCAATGGACATTTAGATATTATTGAACGTTCATCTAAACTCTTTGATGAAATAGTTGTTGCCATTGGGGATAATCCTGATAAAAATCCACTTTTTTCAGTTGCCCAACGTGCTAAAATAATAAAAAAAGCCACTGCACACCTTTCTAATATTACGCTAGTCAAATTTAATTCTCTTCTTGTCGAATTAAGTGATGAATTAAGTAGCAATATTATTATTAGAGGTATCCGTTCTTCTAGTGACTTTGAGTATGAATCACAAATGACTTATGCTAATAATAGTCTCAAAAAGGATTTAGAAACTGTGTATTTTATGCCCTCTTTAGAGCATTCATTTGTATCTTCTTCTTTAGTCCGTACCCTTTTAAAATTTGATGGAAAGATAGACCATTTAGTCCCTAAGAGTATTTTAGAAGATATAGAACAAAAAAGAGAGGTCATAAAATAATGTATGTTCTATTTGAAGGTATTGATACCTGTGGAAAAAGCACCCAAATTGAACTTATAGAACAAGTTTTTGATAATGTCATCACAACAAAAGAGCCTGGGGGAACAAAATTTGGCGTACAAGCAAGAGAGATTTTACTTCAAGATTCACTTAGCTCTAAACGAGCTGAACTTCTACTCTTTTTAGCCGATAGAGCAGAACACTATGCGCAAATCATTAAACCCAATAACGATAAACTAATTATCTCCGATAGAGGTTTTCTTTCAGGGATTGGCTACGCTTTAGCCAATGGTGATTTTGAATTCAATCATTTAGTAGAACTCAATAAATTTGCACTTGAAGAGACTTTTCCTGATTTAATTATTTTGTTTATCAGCAATATGGAAACGCTTAAACAAAGAATGGGTGAGAAGAAACTTGATGGCATAGAGCTAAGAGGATTAGAGTATTTAATCTCCGTGCAAGAGCATATGGAAGAGAGTTTAGCTAAACTTAAAATCCCCTATCTGCTTATAGATGCCACAGATAGTATTGAGAACATTCATCAAAAAATAATTAAAAGAGTTCAAGAACTCTTTTAGACCTCTACCGCGAAACCTTTTAAGGTCTCTAAGTCTATATCTTCTAAGACTGCGATATGGGTCGATTCTAAAAAAACTTTAGGGGCTTTTCCATGCTCTATGGCACGTAAAAAATTACCCACAGCCAGACACCATCTATCTCCTGCTTTGACCCCAGGAAAACCATACTGAGGCATGGGAGTTGAGAGGTCATTTCCCACACGTTTAGAGTACTCTAAAAATTCTGTTGTTGCTAAAATACAAACCGTGTGTCGTCCTTGATTATCAATCCCTGAATTACAAGAGCCATCTCTATAAAATCCTGTCATCGGTTTACGTGAACACTCTTGTAGAGGTTCATTAAAAACATTAAGTGGTTTAAACATCTAATCTCCTTATCATGCTAGAATGGTGGCATTTTACGCAACATCTGCTTCATCTATCGTAAAATAATATCAAGAACATTGATGATTAACCTCAATCTTAATTTAACTGCTCTATAATTAAATAGAAAATCACAATTCTAAAGGAATGAAAAATGAATTTACTCAAAGGTATCTTTACAATTGTCGGTGCATTGGTTGTACTGGGTCTACTATTTGTAGGGGTTAAATATGGTTCAAGCTTAACAAAAATGGATGGTAAAGCACTTGGTCTTTACATGGATATGGCAGATAAAGTATTAACAACTGGTGACCCTGCTAAGGGAATGGTTATTAAACGTAAACTTGTTATTGAAGAGGGTACTACCAAAGAAGAGGCTATTGAAAATGCCATTGAAATTATGGATGAAGTAGCAGATGAGCATGGATTGGCAAAAGTTGATGCAAAAATTATGCCAAGAGATGGTAAATTCATGAAAGATGGTGGGAAATATACACAAATTCGTCACTACTGTTCACCAAGTATTGCTGACATCTTCTTAAATCACTCTGGTGAATTTGTTGGTTTTATGCCATGTAGAGTTGGTATTGTTGAAGATAATAATGGTGATGTTTGGCTCTATACTATGGGTCTTGACCTTATGATTCATGGTGGACATGAACTTCCTCCAAAACTTCTTGAACTAGCCACTACAGTTAAAGAGGCGATGGAACAGATGATTGAAAAAGGTGCAGCTGGAGAGAATTAATATTTTCTTTCTCTAACACTTATAGAAGAGGTCTTTTTGATCTCTTCTTCTCTTCTCTTTCATCTTAGACTTTCTCATTTTTAAATTTTTTCTCTTTTTTTATAGTACTTTTATAGTAAACTTTCTCACTAATAATAAGGATTTATATGAAAAAAATAATTATATCGCTCTGTCTACTACTTAATTTCTCACTCCATGCAGATGAGATGGAGATGACTGACACCAATGGAACATCTTATAAAGTATTGGCACAAGAAGATGAGTTTAAAATAGAAGGAATGGAAGGCAAAGTGGTCTTTTTAGAGTTTTTTGGATTAAACTGTCCTGCGTGTAAGGAACTTACCCCTAGTCTAATAGCATTACAAAAACAATATCCTAATAAACTAAAAGTGATGGCTATAGAGGTACAAAATCATGATATAAAGCCCATTGAAGCCTATAAAGCATCCCATGGCATTAACTATACTACTTTTTCTAATTATGATGTAGGGTTTGTGGTGAGATACATTGCCAATAAAGCTCAATGGAAAGGAGCTATTCCATTTTTGGTTGCCATTGATTCAAAAGGGAAAGTACAAGCCTTAAAAGTTGGTCTTAGCTCTAAAGAAGAGCTTGAAGCTTACATTACAAAATATTCTAAATAAGTTTATTTAAATTATCTACTTTCGCTTAACTAAAAAAGCCAATTTGGCTTGAAGACGCAACCAAAGTTTATGCTCTATTGCAGGGAAACCTGCATAGGTCTTCCCTCCACTAACTGACTTGGTCAATCCACTTTTTCCTGCAATGGTTATGAAATCACCTAACTTTAAATGCCCTGCACAAGCACTCTGTCCACCGATGACAAAGTTACGTCCTGTTATGGTTGAACCTGCCATACCTGATTGTCCTGCCATTAATGAGTGTTGACCAATATCGCAATTATGCCCTACCTGTATAAGATTATCCAGTTTTGAGCCTTGTCGAATGTAGGTTGAGCCAAAAACTGCTCTATCTATGACACAGTTTGCCCCTATCTCCACACTATTTTCTATCACAGCATTACCATTTTGATAAATCTTGACATGCTCACCCTGTTTAGTGTGCGCAAAACCATAACCATCTGAACCGATGACTGTTCCAGCATGAATGATGCAGTTTTCACCAATGGCTGAACCATGATAGAGTGTTACATTGGGATAGATGAGGGTATTTGAGCCAATACTCACATTATCACCAACATATGCCCCTGCCATAATGGTCACATTATCCCCCAACACAACCCCTTTACCAAAACTAGCTTTAGTATCAATGTGACATGCTTCTCCCATATTTGGCTCTTCACCTGTCGTTGAGACTTTATGGGCAAAAAAGATGGAAGTTTGTGCTAGTTTTAAATAGGGTTCATCCGTGATTACTGCGATGGTAGTAGCAGGAAGAAGTGGAGCATATTGTTTCTCAATTAACACCGCACCTGCTTTGGTGGTTGCTAATTGCTCAAGGTACTTTTCATCATTAAAAAAAGAGAGTTGAGAAGCATCTGCTTCATTCAGTGTGTGAAGTCCTTCAATATCTATATCTTGTTCATTAAAATCTATCTTAATCTCTTTACATATTTGGCTCAACTTCATCTCAATCCCTTTTTTAAATTATTTTACGCTTAGCGTTCTATGGCAACAACCCCACCACGTACTATCTCGATTGGACTAAAACGATTGCTCGCTTCAATAAAATGTTTAACACGACAAGGCTCATCTGCGACCATGCCAATGCACATATCTACACCAACATTGACAATTGTTCCATTGTAAGCTTCACAGAGGACTTCAATATCTGCCAAACTTTCCGTCAAAGGAAATTTTACTAAAACCATCTCTTTTTCAACCATCTCATTGTGTTCAACCACTTCATAAACAGGAATTAGCTTGTTCAACTGTTTGGTAATTTGAGCAATCGTTCGCTCATCACCTTGGGTGGCAATGGTGATACGTGAACGTTGAGAGTTTGGCATAGGGGCTACCGTTAATGTTCCAATATTGTACCCTCGTCCAGAAAAAAGCCCAGCAACACGTGAGAGTACAGAACTCTCATTTTCAACAACAATTGAGATTACTCTTCTTACTTTAGTCATTATTTCTCACCTTTATCTGGATTTGCAATTTTTGGTAACATCATGCTGTTTAAGGCTGCATTGGCAGGAACCATTGGTAAAACATTTTCAAAACGTGCAACTTGAATATTAATAAATGCCACTTTATCTTGCTCAATTGCATCTTTTAATGCTGCATCAAACTCCTCTTTGGTTGTTACATCATACCCGATACCATGACACGCTTCAGCCAATGCTTTGAAATTTGGCTGAAAAGTCAGGTCGGTTTCAGCATAACGCTCTTCATAGAAAAAGGTCTGCCATTGACGAACCATGCCTAAGAAGTGGTTATTTAAAATAACATTAATCACAGGAATCTTATATTCAGAAGCTGTTACTAATTCCTGTACATTCATTAAGATTGAACCATCACCTGTCACGTTAATGACAGTTTTGTTAGGAAATGCTTTTTTTGCCCCCATCGCCGCAGGTAAACCAAAGCCCATTGTTCCTAAACCACCCGAGTTAATCCACTGTCTTGGTCTGTCAAATGGAAAATGTTGTGCTGCCCACATTTGGTGTTGTCCAACATCTGAGGTAATAATCGCTTGTTCCCCTAAGGTCTCCCCTAAGCGTTCAATAACCCATTGAGGTTTAATCACCTCATCAGAATCTTCAAATGATTGAGGATAAAGTGCCTCATAACGGGCTAAAACTTCACGCCAATCAGCATACTGTTCCCCATTCACTTTTCCCTCTAAGGCAGGAATCATCATCTCAACAGCTTCAGTAACATCGCCAACAATAGGATAATCAACAGCGACCAATTTAGAGATATTAGCAGGGTCAATGTCAACATGAATAACCTTGGCATACTTTGCAAATTCAGAAAGCTTACCTGTCACACGGTCATCAAATCTAGCACCTAATGAGATGATTAAGTCTGTCTCTGACATTGCCATGTTAGACGCATAACTACCATGCATTCCAAGCATTCCTAAACGTAGTGGATTATCAGCACCCATCACACCCAATGCCATTAATGTCTCAACCGCAGGAATTTGTGTTATCTCTGCGAGTTTACGAATGGCATCACTTGCATTCGATAAAACCGCACCCCCACCAATATAGAGTAGTGGTTTTTTAGCGACTAAAATTGCTTCAACTGCTGCATTAATATCTACTGCTTCAACTTTAGGAACATCCATATAACTTGGAAGTTCTACTGAATCGGGATAGACAAACTCCCCTATTTCAGCCGTAATATCTTTTGGTATATCAACCAAAACTGGACCTGGTCGCCCTGTTCTTGCAATGTGAAATGCCTCTTTTAAAATACGAGGCAAATCGGCAATATCACGAACCAAATAGTTGTGTTTGGTACAAGGACGCGAGATACCAATCGCATCAATCTCTTGAAATCCATCTGTTCCCAATAACATCTGTGGAACTTGACCAGAGATAACCACCAAAGGAATAGAATCCATATAGGCTGTTGCCAAACCTGTAACTGCATTGGTAAATCCAGGTCCAGAAGTAACCATGGCAACCCCTACTTCTCCATTGGCTCTAGCATAACCATCGGCAGCATGAACAGAAGCTTGTTCATGTCTATTTAAAATGTGTTCAAACCCATCTTGCTTATATATTGCGTCATATACGTTCATGATAGCACCACCAGGGTAACCAAAGACGGTCTTTACACCCTCGGCTACCAGTGCTTCACAAACCATTTGTGCCCCGTTCATCTTCATGAATACTGCTCCAATCGTATTGTAATTTTGTGGGGGATTTTAGCCAAATATGACTAAAAGGGGGGTGAAATAAGTAAAAAGAGATTAATGATGCTTATGCAGACCACCCAATTTCTCTTTGCTTAAATCTTTAAGTTTTATTTTCCCTTTAAATTTTTTACCAAAATAACCTTCATTTGCCATCCATTTATATATTTCAGCAGCAATTGGACCTGAAGTAGAACCACCATGTCCTCCATGTTCAACCAATACTGTTACCACATATTTAGGGTGCTTAAACGGTGCATAGGTCGTAAGCCAAGCATGTGAACGGCTGTAGTAATCGAGTTGAGACTCTTTCATCCGTTTCTTCTCCCCTTGAGGAATAGAGACTACTTGTGATGTACCCGTTTTACCTGCAACCACAATAGGCAGATGTGACATAGTACGTCTAGCTGTCCCTCTAGGATGGTTACAGACATCATACATCCCTAAACGAATGGTATTTAGATGTTGTCTGTTGACTTCAAATTCACTAAATTTATTCTCAACCTTTGTCCCTGCAATTTCAGCTACAAATTGAGGGGTAGGTAGCTTTCCTGTGGCTAAAAATGCTGTATATCGTGCTACTTGCAGTGGTGTGACAAGATTATACCCCTGTCCAATAGAAGAGATAACGGTCTCTCCCATATACCATGACTGTTTATAGCGTTTTCGCTTCCACGCTTTATCAGGTGCAATTCCACTTCGCTCACGTGGTAAATCTACTCCTGTTTTAACCCCAAAACCCATTTTCTTTAAAGATTTTGACATGGCATTAATACCTGTTTTTAATGCCTTATTATAGAAATAAACATCACAACTCTCTCTAATGGCTTTTCGTAAACCTACTTGTCCATGACCATAATGGGACCAACATCTAAACTTATGTGCACTTTTTCCAAGAGTAATATATCCTTTACAAAATTCTGAACTATCAAGTGATGTTCCTGCTTTAGAGAATGCCAATGCCATTCCCATCTTAATCGCGGACCCTGGAGGGTAAGCACCTCCTATTATTTTATTGGTAAAGGGGTGGTCTAAATCTGTAATAAGTTCTTTCCAATCTTTAGAAGAGATTCCACCAACAAAGAGATTTGGGTCATACGATGGGTATGAGACGGCTGCTAAAATTTTACCATCTACACCCATAACCACAGCAACACCTGCTTGATTGACAAAAAGTTCATTAATTCTTTTTTGTAATCTTAAATCAATATTTAAAATAAGGTTTTGGTCATCTTTAGGCTCTACCTTTTCAATCTCCGCCACTTCTTTGTTTCTGGCTGATACTTTTACTAAACGATACCCCAACTCACCTTGAAGTACCTTGTTGTACTGTCGTTCCAGTCCTGTTTTACCAATAACCCCTACTTTCTCAACCACCGCATCTTTTTTATTTTCTTTAAGATTTGAACGCCCTACATACCCGACAATATGGGTTGCCAATGACCCAGCAGGATAAGTTCTTTTGGTTTCTGAATCTATTTTCAAAGATTTATTAATGCTTAACTTAGGATAAGCACCTATCATCTCATCATAAGCGATAAAATCAACAATCGGTATATATCTATGGTTATAAGAGGAGTCTTTGTTAACATATTTTTTAGTTAGTTTTGTGGCATTTAATTCAGGAAACTCTTTAACAATTCCCCCAATTAACTTTAGAAGTTTATCTCCTGCGACTCTTTTTTTAACCGTTCGGTCATACTTGGTTAAATGGGGTGCAATTTTAATCGAAAACCCAATGTCATTCACCGCCAATAGTTTGCCATTCTTGTCAAGAATCTCACCTCTTACAGGCTTAATAAAATATTTACGCTCAATGTTCATTTTGGCTAAATTTTCATAATAGTAGTTTGACTTAATTGAAATTTGATAGATACGAGAAATAAGCATCAGCCAAAAAACGACAAAAAGTATAATAATAATTATAAATCTCACAATAACATCCCCAATAAAATATCAATGGTAATAAAATAGAGCAGTAAAACATCTGCTACTGCGGTGCTTGTGCCAAAAATGAAATCATAAAGAAAAATTAAGAAATAATAAAGAAAATCAATCGTCACCATTAAGGCAAATAGGAGACAGACTTTACACCGAACCAAACGCTTTAAGGGTGTATAGATAAACATATAGATAAATATAATATTAAAGAGAGAAAGAAAGAGTGGTAGGCTCAAATTTAAATCTAAATTTAACAGATAGAGCAGTGATCCAAAAATATAGATTTTCTCTTTTTTTAAATTTAAAATCATAATGTATCCTGCTAAACCAATAAACGGAGGGAGCATTGGATAGATTGAGACAAGTAACGGATAGCCTATGACAAACAGAAGAATAAATATCTTTGCTTTAATACCGACTACGTTTTCATCTAAATAGTTACGTTTATGCACCACTCATCCTATCTTTCAAGCTTATAGACTAAAGAGATTTCATTGCAAACAGGAAAATGGATACACTTAATACAATCTGTCCATATTTTATGTTCAGGAATACTCTCTTTGGCTATCTCTACAAAATCCATTTTTTTAAAAAAGTCAGGTAAGTAAGTTAAGACTAAAACCTCTTCACTCACACTCAATGATTTTGCTTCATTTAAAGCAAACAAGACAATCTTTTTACCTATCTGTTTACCTCGATGTCCATCAGCTACAATAAGCGAACGAATCTCTGCTAATCGGGCTGAATGAATGTGTAAAGCAGCATATCCTAAAAGTGATTCTCCCTCTTTCGCCAAAACATAAGAGCGTATATTAGTCGCTACTTCATCTTCATTTCGCTCCAATATAATTCCATCTTTCACTTCACCTTGCACCATCTTTTGCATGGCGGGAATATCATAAAGAGTTGCCTTAACTAATTCGACCATTCATCAATCCCAAAGATGTGTTCAAATATTTTTTGATGAATTCTATCATAGCCCAAACGTTTTGAGTTTGAGATGGTAATACACCCTGGAAAAGCTTTTTTTAATGCTCTTTTCTCTTTCATATTGAGCTTATCTATTTTGGTAAAGACATCTAAATAGAGTTGGTCACCACGAATAAACTTTTTAACATATTCATTCACCCCTTTATCTATCTCTGCGTTGGGGTGTCGTGCATCTCTAAGATGAATAAAAACACGAATAGAGACACGATGTTTAATAAACTCCACCAAGTTTTTTTGCCAAACCCCTTTTAAATCTTTAGAGACTTTGGCATAGCCAAAGCCTGGTAAATCCACAAAACGGATGTTCCAATCTTTTTCATCATAGATATAACGAATATCAAAAAAATTAATCAATTGCGTCTTTCCAGGTGTTGCCGAAGATTTTGCCAAATTTTTACGTGCTGTTAGCCCATTAATGCTGGAACTTTTTCCCACATTGGAGCGTCCTAAAAAGACCACTTCACTAATGGTATCATCTACTGAATCACCCAAAGCTTGGGCTGATTTCATAAAATTGGCTTCTACTAATCTTGGTGTTGCCATTATTCTCTATCCTCAATTTCAAATATAAAATGTACAGGTTTTTGGGACTTACCTTTGATGTCGGCTAATCCTGTCTTTAAATCCAAGGTAATCGACTCTGCTTTAATCACACGGTTGTTGGTCAAATCTTTTAAAATCACATCCCCTTGAAAAAAATATTCTGAACTCTTTGGGGAGTAAGTTACAATATTAGTCTGACCCACATAATGAATGCCATTTTCTGTAAGGTTAAAGGTCACATCCCCTTTGGCGATATATTTTTCAGCTTTTTTCTTATTATTGAAAAACACGGTTATCTTAGAGGCGTTAAATTCATTACTGCCTTGTTTAATTTTAGCATTACCCTCAAAGTAAGCTTCATGATTAATATCATTGGCATAAAAATGCTCGGCTTTAATATCAACCGTATCTGCTAGTAAATGTGACGAATAAAGCACAATTAATGCCATAAAAAGTTGTTTCATATAGTCTATACCCTATTTTTTTACCATTATAGCGTTTTGGGTAAAAATGATAAAGAGTTTTACTGATATAATGTCAGAAACTAACTAAAGAAAGAAATTTTTTACATGAAAAAACACTACTCTTCAATAATTTCAACAGCTTTTGGTAAATTTGCTTCAAAACCATTCTCAAAGCCCATTCAAAAAATAATCAATAACAGCTATGTCAAACTCATGGGTTTAGATATGAGTGAATTTGATAAACCTGAAAACTACCCCACCCTTAACAAACTTTTTACACGCTCTTTTCTTCA
>JALSHP010000260.1 GCA_026982175.1 Campylobacteraceae bacterium | reverse complement strand
TGTTGGTAACTTTAAATCAGCTAAAAGCTTGATGCCCTCTTTTTTATAGACCTGTGAAGTGACTCCAACGCTTGGTGTGATGTAGATGAAAATTACTTTTTTACCTTTTTCTGCTTTTAAAATGGATGGGGCTTCTTTGTAGTACAAGTGTGCAAAGGTCTCTAAAGGCGTGTAGCCATAGGGCGTTTTAATCCGAATGCTCCCAATGCTAGAGATGTCTGAACGCTTTTCGTGTTCATAACGTACTGAAATTGGGTAACGTTTAATCCCATCATAAAGTGTGGCTACGGTGCTACCCCCTACCCCATTGGAGATGGTATCTAAAATAAGGTTTTTGCTAATGCCATATTCGCTAATCTTATCATCATTTAAGTCAATATTTAAGTAGTAACCAGAGTTGGCTTTGTCGGCAAATACCGACTGTGTTCCCCCATACGCTTTTAAACGTTTCTCTATGGCTTGGGCTTGTTTGGCTAACTCTTCAGCTGTGTCACCATAGAGCTTAATTCCTAAAGGGGTACGAATACCTGAAAGCAACATATCAATCCGTCCACGAATTGGGTATGTCCATGAGTTGGTTAAGCCTTTGATTTGAAGCATCTCCTCCATCTCATTGAGAAGTTTTTTATAGGTCATTCCCTCTCGCCATTCACTTTGAGGTTTAAAGGTAATGATGGTCTCTATCATGCTCAATGGTGCTGGGTCAGTCGCCGTGTCGGCACGTCCTGCTTTACCAAAAACCGTTGCTACTTCGGGGAAATTCTCTTTGATGATTTTGTCTGTTTTTTGGGTCAACTCTTTTGCCATGTCAATCCCAATTCCATACGGCGTTACAGGCATGTACATATAGGTCTGCTCATTGAGTGGTGGCATAAACTCCCATTTTTGTTGCTCATAAATCCACACCCCGTACGCAATGACTCCTACCAAGACAAACGGCACAAAAAAACGCAGATACAAAGCCCCTTTAAGTAGTGGCGAATAGAGCCAAATAAAAAAATTGTTCAGCCAGTTCTTTTTTTCATCTAAGATTTTCCCTTTAATGAGATAGACCATCAAAATAGGCACTAAGGTAATGGAGATAATCGCCCCTGTCATCATGGCAAAGGTTTTGGTGTAAGCCAAAGGTTTAAACAATGCTCCCTCTTGTCCACTTAAAGCAAAAATGGGTAAAAAAGAGACCACAATTAAAAGCAAAGCAAAAAAGATAGGTCGTCCAACCTGTTTGGCTGCTCCTAAAATGACTTCTGTACGTGCCTCCCCTATAAGCTTTTCACCTCCTGCTGCTTGGAGTTTTTTATGGACATTCTCCACCATAACAATGGAGGCATCTATCATCGCCCCAATGGCAATGGCAATGCCTCCTAGCGACATAATGTTTGACTCCACCCCTGCCCACTTCATGAGTAAAAAAGTAATGGCAATGGTCAGAGGTAAGGTTAAAATGATGACTAAAGCTGAACGAAAATGTAAAAGAAACATTAAAACAATCAATAAAACCACCACAGACTCTTCAAGTAAAGTATGCGTCAAAGTATCAATGGCTTTAGAGATTAAATCTGAACGGTCATAGGTTGTGATGACATCAACATCCTCTAATTTTATCTTTTCTAATTTTTCTTTAACCTCTTGAATTACAGCATAAGCATTCTCTTTGTAACGCACAATCACAATGCCCCCAATCACTTCACCTTGACCATTGAGGTCTGCCATGCCACGCCGATAACTTGGCACCATATCCACAGAAGCGACATCGGAGATTTTGAGAGGTTTACCATGATAGTGGTTGTTAATGACAATGTCAGCCAAATCCTCCACCGTTTTAGCATATCCATTGGCTTGAACTATCTGCTCATAGCCATTCTCTAAGATAATCCGACCCCCACGGTCTTCATTGTTTTCGCGTATGGCTTTGGTGACTTCTTGAATGGTTAAGCCCTGCTCTACTAGTTTTTGCTCATCAATAGTAATTTGATAGTTCTTTTCAAACCCTCCAACTGTTGCCACTTCTGAAACGCCATTGATGCCTAAGAGTGCGTATTTGTAGTAGTATTGTTGTAAATCATAGAGTTCAGAGAGGTCTTTGGTTT
>JALSHP010000259.1 GCA_026982175.1 Campylobacteraceae bacterium | reverse complement strand
TTGACATCAAAGCCTATTTCAGCTAAAATTTCGACTCTTCAAACATAGGTGGTAAGGTAGCTCAGCTGGTTAGAGCGCTGGTCTCATAAGCCGGAGGTCGAGGGTTCGAGTCCCTCTCTTACTACCATCTATAAAATCCAATAAAAAATTAACTTCAAGATACAAAGATTACACTTATGCAATATCTAATTCTATTTTTAGCCCTAAGCATCATAACCCTAGCCCCATTTTTTGGACAAGTTCCCATAGAACTTAGCAAGCTTACCAATGACACAAGCATGGACTACAAACTCTTTTGGGACATTCGTCTGCCTCGTGTTCTCTTGGCTTTTTTTGCAGGAAGCATCTTAGCACTTGGTGGTCTCATCTTTCAATCACTCTTCAAAAACCCCATGTCCACACCCTACACTTTAGGGGTGGCGAGTGGATCAACGCTTGGGGTAGCATTTGCCATTGTCTTTGGCTTTAGCTCTCTGCTCTCTCTTTTTGGATTTTTTGGAGCATTATTTACCGTTATTGTGCTATTTACTTTGACGCTTAAGCTTAAATCTTACGAAACCAATGCCCTACTTTTGGTAGGGATTGCTTTGGCATTTTTTTACAATGCCGCGTTAATGATTTTGTTTTACATTAGCGATGAGTCACAAAGTTTTGAAATTATTCGTTTTACCATGGGGTCGGTCGATGTGGTTGGATTAGAGCATACATTACCCATTGTTTTAGCATCTTTAGCCCTACTCGGGCTTAGTTATTGGTACAAAAAAGAGTTAAAACTATTGCTTACTTCCAATGACTATGCTTATCTAAAAGGGGTAGAAGTTAAAAAAGTCAATACCATTTTACTCATTGCCGTCTCTATTGCCGTGGGAGTTTGTGTTAGCCTAACAGGACCCATTGGGTTTGTGGGGCTCATTATTCCACATATCATCAAAACGATTTATAAAAAATCAGCTGAACAACTTATGATGCCTATCTTTTTTTATGGGGGAGTTTTTTTGGTAGTATCCGACTTAATTGCCAGAAATTTAGGAGCAAATACCGACATTCCCATCGGTATTGTAACCGCCTTTTTAGGCGGTCCATTTTTTATCTATCTAATTATTAAAAGGGCCTAATTAAACACAATCTTGGTGTGTTCGCTCTTTTTTCTCTTTGCTTTTAGTATCTTGATCAGCATCTTGACTCTGTGTACCACCCGATACAAATAGGTCTTTAATGGTAAAATCTGCAAATGACGAGCTTGTCATTAATAACAATGTAACTAAAATAATTTTAAAACTGTTCATAATAATTCCTTATACATAAAATAGATTAAAAAATGGTTTTTTAATCATTGTGATTGGATTATAACGATGCAAGTGTAAAATAACTGTAAATATTTAGCTATACTTTTAAAAAAGGTTTTTAATGGTTGTAAATATAGTTGGAGACAACTCTTTTATGGATGAATTAAAAGAGAAAAAAGCAACTTTTATGTTGGCACTTTCAAATACCAAAACAGCTAATATTCCAGGAATTACTCAAGCAGGAATTCCAGGTAAATTACACTTAACCCCTACCCTTGATGCAGAATTCCTCTGTACAGGGCAAGTGTTTAGTTTAGGAGAGATTGCAGAAACACCTAAAGGTGTACCAACCCCTGCACTTATGACCCGTGCTGTACATACGCTTTCGCCCTATAATCATATTGAACTTTTAAACTTAGGGCTTGAAATTTCCCCTAAAGTAGAGGGCTTCAAAATTCATGATTTTCAAATCAATCCTAGTGAAAACATTGCCAAAGGGGCAGATATTGAGGCCAAAGAAGTTTTTGAAAAAGCACTTGCCTTTGGACGAACTTATGCGTGTCAAGATGACTACATCATTTTAGGAGAGTCTGTTCCCTCTGGCACTACCACTGCTATGGCAACAGCTTTAGGCTTAAAGTATGATGCCCAAGATTATTTCTCCTCTTCCTTTAAAGAAGTGCCTTCAAACATTCGAGAGACAACCTTAAAACTAGCACTCTCCAATCTTGATACTTACGATGGCATTTTTGAAGTTCTCTCAAAAATATCAGATAATATGCTCATTTTTAATGCTGGGTTTATTATTGGATTAAATAACCGAGTCAAA
>JALSHP010000258.1 GCA_026982175.1 Campylobacteraceae bacterium | reverse complement strand
AGGTGAGTATCGAGAGATTATTAGTTTAGGACGTATACTTCTACGTGAAACCTCTCTTTTGAGTTATGTCACCCTACTGGCACACACCTCAAAAAAAGTTGCTCACCTTCATCAAAAGTATCACAACAAGCAACTGGCTCAATACTTTTTCAATGAAGCATTAGAGTATTATAAAATTTTAGAAGAAGAGAGTCCTTACAGTTACCAAGAGGTCGATATACTCCTTATTCATTTATCGTTAATTGAATTTTATGAGTATGAGAACCTATTTGAACATGCCAAAACACACTACAAAGAGGCGTTGCTTTTTGCTGAAAAACTTGTTAATAGGGGGATGATTGAGTATAACCATGAACTTGGTAAACTCCACTGTGATTTAGCTTCACTCTACTTCTTTGAAGCCAACTTTGAAGAAGCAAGTAAGCATTATCATATCTCATTAAAACTCTTAAAGGAGTTTGTGCAAATAGAGTCTGAAGCCTATACTGAAAGCCTTGCCATTGTTCAGAACAATTTAGCCTCTATCTATGCCTCCGAAAAAAAGTACGACAAAGCACTCTTTTTTTACAAACAAGCCTTACCCTATTTAAGTTCTTTAGCAGAAGATAACCCTGCTAAATATGGGCATAATGTAGCCGTACTCTTTAAAAATTTAGCCTCTATCTATTTTTATGAAGGCAATACCCAAAAAGCAGAGTTTTTTCACTTTAAATCCATTGAGCTATTTGAGGAGTTTAGCCAATACAATGAACAAAAATACCAGCTAGAATTAGCATCTTGTATTATTGATGGGGTTGAGTACTATGACCAACACAGCCTCACCCTTTACAATGCTGAACATATTTTAAAAAGCTATCACTTTAACCAAGAGGCAGAAAAACTCTTAAGTCGTATTTCAAAATTACGGACTTATAAAAAATTTAATAAAATTAATTATTAAAAAATAAAGTTAAAGTTTTATTAAGATATAATTATTCTATGAAAAATTTTAATAGACTATACATATCCTTAATATTACTTTCAAGCTTGACACTTGCAGCAGATAAAAGCTACGCTTTCCTTGGTATTCAGACAAGTGTTGCATCTATTCAAAATAAAGCCGTTCCTACCATTGGTGTAAAATATGGTGTTCAAACAAGAAAATATCGGACAGCCATTAGTTATAACTATGCCCAAAATTCACAAAATAGATACCAAACAGTTATCATGCAGATGGACACAGGAATTTTTAGCAATCTCTTTAGAGAATATTTAGTTAAACCCTATGCAGGTCTCTCTTTTGGGATGATGGAAGAGAAAAATAGAATATCTTCTCTAAGTGATAGAGGCTATCTCTATGGTGCTAATTTAGGATTAGCTTACATTTACAACGATGCCCTAGATTTTGATGTAGGCTACAGATACTTACAAACTTCTAAACTTAAAGAGCTTGAATCCTTAAGTGATTTAACACTTTCGATGCACTATTTTTATTAAAAAAAGGCTTTGGTTTATTTTTACATGATATAATAATTTTATGCATAAAATTATACTATCAACCTTACTTTTGACCTCATTAAGTTTTGCCGAAAAGAGTTACTCTTTTTTTGGTACTCAAACCTCATTTCTCTATTATAATGGTATAGCTTCACCCTCGATTGGTTTTAAATATGGTATTCAAAAAGATATGTGGAGAAGTACTGTCAACCTCGACTATGGTACAACAGGAAGTGATTCTCTTGCTTCTCTAATTCTTCAAGTAGACAAAGGGATTTTAAAAAATATTGCCCAAAAAAGTCCCTTGAAACCTCATGCTGGATTCTCTTTAGGGCTACTACAATATCAAGGAAATAGTACTGATCAAGGCTATGCTTATGGTGTAAATACAGGTGTCACTTATCTTCTTAATGATGAAATTGATTTAGACTTAAGCTATAAATTAATGATGACAAGTAAACTTAACAATATCAACTCACTCAATGCACTGACTCTTTCACTGCACTACTTTTACTAGAAATCTAGTATAATACTCCAATTTATTATTGGAGTCCCCCGTGTCTTTTATTACCTATCAAAACCTTAAAAAAATTCTTTTTAAACTTAACCCTGAAACAGCCCATACCATTGGAGGTATTG
>JALSHP010000257.1 GCA_026982175.1 Campylobacteraceae bacterium | reverse complement strand
CCAAACTCTTTAAGCCAAATGGCATTTAATCCATGCAGACAATAGATGTCCTTTTTGTACTCCGAACAAGAGAGCCGTTGATAACAAAAACCTGTGGGAATGCCATTGGCTCGTAACAACCCTGCTAAGAGAATGCTTTTAGCATAACACCAACCTGTTTTATATTTTAGCACATCAGACGCTTTAAGCGTAGTAATCTCATCTTTATGGTCACCCGAATGGTTGATGTGGTCACGTACATATTCAAAACAGTTTTTAGCTATTTGCGTGTCACTCTCACACCCTTTGGCAAGGCTCATGGCTAAGGTGTGAACTTCTTTGGTTTGATAGTCTACTATGTTGGTGGCTTTTAGGTATTTTTGCATGATGTGCCTTTCATCTCTTTCATTAGTGCTACAGTTTCTAAATCTATCGGATTTCCACGTGCTTCAAGATGTTTGACAATCATATCAAAACGTTTCTCTTTTAGATGTTGTCCAAATTTAAACTTACAGGTTAGCTCATCTATTACTATCTTCACGACAGCAGTTGCCTTAAGCTCTTTGGCATAAATTTCATCACTTAGAGGAATATATTTCCCCTCTGGTTGTAATTTTTGCATTAGTGCCTCAAGTACCTTAGCTTTCTCTTTTTGCTCTGTTAATATAATCGCTCGACCATTTATCACCACTGACTTAAAAAATTGTGTCGCAGGACAAGCCAAACCATCAGTAGCACTAAAATAAGATTGAATAAGTGAATACTCTTCAACGACGGAAAAGGAAACATTTGAATTTTTAGCCAAAATTGACATCTTTTTACCTTTGAGAGAACCATGAAAGTAGAGTACATCTTCTATCATGACAAAGTTTATGGGTAAGCTATAAGGCTTTCCTTCATCGGACAATGCCAATGTTCCATATTCTGCTTTGTCTAGTAGTTTATTGATTATTTTTTTCTCTTTTATTTCAAATATCTGTTGCATTGTTCTTCCTAAAATTATGTAAATATGTTGTAGGGTACAGTTAAGGTATGCCCCTACACGCAGGTTAAAAAAGTGATAAAATTATCAGTAGTGAGAAGAATTAAGGGAGAACCCTAAGGAGCATTCTTGTGGTTTGAAAATCGTTTATAATATTGTTCATAGCTTGCTCCTTAAGGTTTTTTTATTGTTGAAAGTGTAGAGATATTATTATTAAGCTTGGCTTATTTCTACTTTCTCCTAAAACTCATTTTCCTCTCATCTTTTTAGATTATAATACTCATAACATAACACAATGAGGGAAAATCATGGACATTAAATTAATGAGCGACATTGTTGATTACGGAGTGTTAGGGCTACTCGCACTTATGAGCTTTTTAACACTTCTTTTTTGGATAGAACGTCTTCTTTTTTATCGTAAAGTAGATGTCAGACGCTACAAAACCGTAGAGGCTTTAGAGATAGATGTCACCAATAATCTCTCCATTATCTCTAGTTTTGGAGCAAATGCTCCCTACATAGGACTACTTGGTACTGTTTTAGGAATTATCATCACTTTCTATACCATGGGTCAAAGTGCTGACATGGATGTACAACACATTATGACCTCACTGGCTCTTGCACTAAAAGCCACAGCCATGGGTCTTGTTGTAGCGATTCCTGCGATTTTCTTCTACAATCATTTAAACCGTAAAGTTGAAGTGCTTATTAACAAGTGGATTATCCATAACAAGGCAAACTAATGCGACGCTCTGCAAAATTTGACACCATTAATGTTGTGCCATTTATTGACATTATGTTGGTGCTTTTGGTCATTGTTTTAACCACAGCTTCTTTCATTCAAACAGGACTCATTAAGCTTGACCTCCCTCAAGGGTCAAGTGAGATGAAAGAACAGCCCAAAAAAGACCTCAAAATTTCCATCAAAGAAAATGGTGAGATTTTTTTTGACAAAGAGAAGATAGCCCATGAAAAAGTGGAAGAACTGCTTTTAAGGCACAATAAAAAAGACCCTATTCTACTCTACTCTGACAAAAATGCCAAGTTTGATAATTTTGTTTTCATTTTAGATATTTTAAAAAAACATGAATATGAAAATTTAGGGATTATCACTAAAAAATGACTCAAATACGCTATTTTAATGCTTTTTTATTAAGCAGTTT
>JALSHP010000256.1 GCA_026982175.1 Campylobacteraceae bacterium | reverse complement strand
AGGATTTGCAATTGCCGTTGCCTTTTACGTTAACTATGCATTTGGAGATGTACCAAACGCTGGTTTCTTAATGATGGCAGCCGTATTTGGGGCTTACATGGCAATGAACATTGGAGCAAATGATGTGGCGAACAATGTAGGACCAGCCGTTGGAGCAGGGGCATTAACCATTGGTGGGGCAATTGTTATTGCATCTATTTTTGAAGCTTCTGGAGCATTGATTGCAGGTGGTGATGTGGTGAAGACCATTAAAAAAGGCATCATTGACCCTGCTGCTTTTGCAGGTGACCCCATGATATTTGTTTATGCCATGGCAGCAGCACTCTTGGCTGCGGCACTTTGGCTCACCTTGGCTACAGCACTCAAAGCCCCTGTCTCTACCACGCACTCTATTGTCGGTGGGGTAATGGGAGCAGGTATTGCTGCTGGTGGATTTGCTGTTGTTTCATGGGGAACAATGGGTAAGATTGCCGCTTCATGGGTTATCTCTCCTTTGCTTGGGGGGCTTATCGCTGCTGGGTTCTTGTATATTATAAAGTCTGAAATTTTACATAAAGAGAATAGACTCGATGCTGCTAAAAAGATTGTGCCTATTTTGGTCTCCATTATGGCATTGGCTTTCATCACTTACTTAACACTTAAGGGTCTTAAAAAAGTATGGGTTGACATTGTTGAGATGCTTCCTTTCTTACCAGAAACAAAAAAACCTACCTTAGCTGTAGCCATGATTTTTGGGGCAATTGGTGCAGGAGTAACCTACTTTATGGTTAAACCACGTGTTGCAAGTAAAGTTGCTACCTTAGAGAACGATAGAGCAGCAATTAACACGCTCTTTACTATTCCACTTATCTTTGCGGCGGCGATTCTCTCTTTTGCTCATGGAGCAAATGACGTTGCCAATGCTGTAGGTCCTTTGGCTGCTATTTATGATGCTTTGGCACACACCACCATCTCTGCTAAAGCTGCCATTCCAACATGGGTCATGGTTGTTGGTGGTGTTGGTCTCTCTATTGGTTTGGCACTGTTTGGACCAAGACTCATTAAAACAGTGGGTTCAGAGATTACAGAACTTGACCAAATGAGGGCCTTTTCAATTATGATGGCAGCAGCGATTACGGTGGTTATTGCTTCTCAACTTGGGCTTCCTGTTTCTTCAACGCACATTGCTGTAGGTGGGGTGTTTGGTGTTGGTTTTCTTCGTGAATGGATGGACAGAAAAGGCTCTGATGAAAAGCGTTTAGCCCTCAATGAACAAGTTGAAAAAGTAGATCTACTTAAAGCAGAACTTGAAAATGTAGGAGATGACTACAAACGAAAATCTGAACTTTTTGAGACGATTAAGTATGAGAAGAAAAAAACAAAAGTCTTAAAACGTGCGGTTAAAGAGACTTATGTTAAGGGTGGTATGGTTAGAAAGATTGTGGCTGCATGGATTATCACTGTTCCTGCTGCGGCTGTACTTTCTGCTATTGTCTTTTTTATTATTAAAGGGATTGGGGTTTAGTTTACCCCAATCAAGAGGATGATTATTTTTTCTTTTTAGGAATTTTAACCGTTAAAACACCATTTTTATAATCGCTACTTATTTTTGCTTCATCGGCATCTTTGGGTAAACTCATTGAACGATAAAATGAACCTACAAAACGCTCTTGTTGAATGATTTTATTCTCTTTTTTCTCCTCTTTCTTAACATCATTTTTAGCTGAAATAGAGAGCATTCCCTTTTCTGCTTTGACATTAATCTTAGCTTTTTCCATGCCAGGTAAATCAGCAATTACTTCATAATAATCTCCTTTGTCATTGACATCGGTTTTTATGTTACTTGAAAATCCACTCGAAAAAGGGCTATCTAGGCTCATTTTAGGCATGGACATCATAGAATGACTTCTAAAATTTTGCATAAGTCTGTCCATGTCAGCTTGAATTTTCTGAAAATCTTTAAAGAAAGGGTCATCTTCAAAAGGATTAATCATCATATTCTGTTTACTTTGATTATTGTCAGCATTGAGTGCTACCATAGGTAAGGTAGCTAAGATTGCTGTGCTTATAAGTTTTTTAAACATTTTTTTCTCCTAATTATTTTAGTTAATTGAAATACTCTTTGCTTTTCTAGCCTCTTCTTTTTCTAAACTAAT
>JALSHP010000255.1 GCA_026982175.1 Campylobacteraceae bacterium | reverse complement strand
AGCCCCTTGACCAAAAGGCTCAATGCTAACGGTCATAAGTTGGTACTCACCACGAGGAGTATAGACGCTTATCGACCCATTCACCACCACATGTTGCCCACGCTCTAGCCTAAACTTCATACGTGAGGCATTGGAGCGAAACATCACACACTTAATACTTGATTCTTTATCTTTAATAGAAAAGTAAACATGCCCAGAGTTATGGTAGGTTACAGAACTTACTTCACCCTCTACTAAGATGTGCATAAATGTCGTCTCTAATAGAGATTTTATTTTGGTGTTTAGAGAACTAACGGTCATTGTTCCTTGTGACATCTATTGAGCATCTCCCAACACATGAGACTCTAAAACAAAAGTTGTAAAGCTTCCCTCAAAAACTAGCTTCTCTTTTACAAAAGCTTCTACCTCTACAACTTTTTTCTTTCCTTTACTACTCACAACTTTTGCCTTAAACAAAACAACCTCTCCTACACGAACAGGAGCAACAAACTTAGAAGTCGCAGAACCCAAGACCACCAAAGGGTCATTGACAGCTGACATCGCAGCGAAATCAGCAGCCCCAAAAACAAAACCACCATGTACTAAGCCTTGTTTATCAGCTCTCATTTTGGTGCTTGTATGAAGTAGCACTTCAGCATAATTTTTTTCTAGTTTAGTCACTTTACCACAGAGTGAAGTATCTATATTTAAATGTGTATTTAGTTTCATATTTTTTCCTATAAAATCATCTCTTTTATTGCACTCAAAGAGGTTTTTTTAGCATTATACACCACCCCTTCTAAAGCCTCAATAGCATCTAAAAATTCAGCTTTATTTTCTAATAACAAAACTTGCAACAAAGCCTTATGTGTCTTTGCCTCTTTTATCATCTCTTTTAAAATATCCTCATCACTCTGAGCCTTTTTTCTCTTTTGTTTAAACAAATCTCTAGGCATCAAAAATCCAGCCACAAAAACAATCACATAAGAGAGAAAATTAGCCCAAAAAGCCCACTCAATCCCTTTAGCTCTAGCAGGATAATCCTCTTTGTCCAATAATGTTGCACTCTCTACTTGCTTTACTGCTACTTTATAGGCAGGAAAACCTAATTCATAACTCTTTTGTGTTTTTGGATTAAACGCTTTTAAACTCACCTTAGGTAAAACAAAATTCTCTTTAGCAGAAATGGCATAGTCCCATTTAAGTGATGCCATTGAACCCATTTTACTGTGCAAGAGTTTGAGCTTTGGATTTTGGCTAAAAAGCCTATAATTTTCATCTTTCTTTAAAAGTTCAAATGATTCTAAAAAACCTTTACCTTTTAACTCCACACTTAAGTTAATGGGGTCGTAGGCTTGGGTTATTTTTTTATCTAATGTATGTTTTAAAGTAAAGTCACCTACTAAGTCTATATTCAAAGGTAAACTCTTTACCTCTAAAACTAAAGGCTTTAAATCCACCACAATATCTTCTTTTTCTAAACCCTTAACATTGTCTCTGTCTCCAGAGATACCATAAGCCACTTTGTCATCATTGGTTATTGATTTAGTCATCTCAAATGCTATGGCTATCTTTCCTGACTTTTTAGGATAAATTAAATAAAAATATTCTTGTCGTAAATCATGATATTTTTCATTTTCTGTAAAACCCACTTGATGAAACGTATAATCAGCAGATTTTTTAAGTGAAAAGTTAAATAACATTACTTTTGATTTGTCAAGTTGGGTTAAATTCACATCTAAAAGAATTCCCTCTTTTTCATAAGGGTCTTCATTAGAAACATGAAAAGAGTAGCCAACGTCATTGGCATAAAGAAAATTAAAGATAAAAAATAAACTAATAAAAAAATACTTTAACATAAAATATTATACCTTAAATAACATCACAGCCCTTATCTCATCGTAAGAGACCTCTTGATTTAAGGCTTCAAAAATCGGTTTAAAACGTAAACGTCCATCGTCGCCAAAATTTTCCATATTTTTCTCTTTTTCCAATTGAGCCACAGCTTTTTCTACTGCTTCAATTGGTAAGTTTTTCGGTTTAAAGCGACTAAAATCTATGCTCTCATCTTCTTTTTGAAGCGTAGAGAAGTGGTTCATAATGGTAGCCGTTGTTACCCCTCTTGCTTTGGCTATCTCTTTAATGCTTTCACAATGCTCCATAAGG
>JALSHP010000254.1 GCA_026982175.1 Campylobacteraceae bacterium | reverse complement strand
TAAGTCACCCTCTAAAAAGCTCTTTTTCTCATCAATTTTTCCAAAGAGTGAAATGACTTGGTCTTGGGTCGAGCCTTGTTTTAAAGAGGTGTATTGTGTTTGAAGTGAAGCATCTAGCCCAAAAGCGATGAGGGGAACACAAGAGAGTAGGGTGATTTTTTTTAACATCTAAATTCCTGCTTGATGTTCATTAGGATAATAAGTTGAGTTATCTTTGTCATCAATAGGGTCTTGGTCATCTTCCCATAAGCTTTTTCGTCCACTTGAGCGAGATTGTGATTTTATTTTCATTTCGTTGTTCCATTGTCCAACAACCCATGAATATTCGCTCTGTTTAATGGACTCAAAAAGTGCCATTGCTTTTTCTTCACTAAGTAGTGGAGAGGCAAATACTATAACAGTAAGTAATATTATTAAATAAATTTTTTTCATAATATCAGTATACATCGTGACTGTTTAACGAAAGTTTAATATTATGATTGTTCCCACATTTAGTTCACTTTTCACTTCTATGTCAATATTGTTTCGCTCCAACATCGCTAAAACAGATGCCAAACCTAGCCCATTGCCTTGAATACTATAATCTTCACGATAGTTCTTCTCAAAGACTTTTTCGGGGTGAGCCATGCCTTTTCCTTGGTCTTCTATGATGAGATTTTGGTTTTTCGTGTAAATTTTGATGAGGTTTTCATCTCGGTTATATTTGACAGCATTGGAGAGTAAGTTTTGGATAATACGACGCATATCGACCATATTTACTTCAACCTTTAGCTCTTCTACACGCTCTTCAAAAGCTTGTGAAGGGTATTGCAGTTTAAATCCCTCAACTATCTCTTCACTTAAGCTTTTTAAATCTATATTTTCTTTTTCTATTTCACCATTTTCATCAGCTAAGGCGAGTAAATCGTGTTGCATGTCGGTGAGCTGTTTAGCAGAAGAGAGAATTCTAAGGAGCTTTTTAGGGGCTTCTTGACTCTTACGCAAAATAGATTTGGCATTGAGCATAATGGTCGCAATGGGGGTGTTAATGTCATGCACAATGTTGGCAATAAAGTTGTCAATCATGGTGGAGGCAAGGCGTACAGGTTTAAGGGCATAGAGAGCGAGAAAAAAAGAGATAGGAGCAAAGAGAAGCACTATTAATATAAAAGCATAGAAAATATGTATATAGATAGGCGTGAAGTCTGCTGTGGCATTTTGATATTTTTGACAATCTTCTAGCTGAAATTTCATACAATCAATATAGTTCATTTGTATATCTACTTCTAAGTCATTGTTAAGTCTGTCACTTTCGTAAAAATAATAGAGCGTTGCCAAAACAACAAACATTAGCATAAACGCTCCTATAAATACACCAAAGAAACGTAGTATGGAATTTCTCTCATAACGTTTCAAAAATGTATCCTTGTCCACGAATGTTTCGTAAGTGTGTTTCACCAATGGCTGTTTTAATCTTTTTGATGTAGCCTCTAAATGTCGAGTCGGTAATGTACTCACCCTCATAGACATCGTCTAATATCTGCTCTTTTGAGATGATTTGATTTTTGTGTTCTAAAAAATACTCCAAAATTTGAGCATCTTTTTGATTGAGCAGTATCTTTTTATGCTCATTAATCACCTCTAAATTTTCTGGAAAATAGCTCACCGTTTCTGAAATGGTGTAGCTTTTTTTCTTCTTCAAAAAGCGAAACATACGGGCAATGAGTTCATCAATGTCAAAAGGTTTTTTAAGATAATCCGAAGCCCCCACCTCAAACCCCTCAATCACATCGGTGGTTTTGTTTTTAGAGGTCAAAAAAATAGTAGGCGTTTCATCACCTGCTTCACGCAAAGCTTCAAGCAGTTTAAAGCCATTCATACCAATGACATTGACATCAAACAAATAGAGGTCAAACTTCTCTTCATAAGTTAAGTCAAGAACATCATCAGACTTATCGGTAGAAGTAAGGTGAAATCCTGCTTCTTCTAACTCCTCTTCAATGGTATCTCTTAAATTTAGGTCATCTTCTAAAAGTAATATTTTATGCATAAGCTAATGGTAGCAGAAAATCAAATAATTTTAACTAAATAGAAAAATTAAAAAATAATAATTAAAAACATACCTCAATAAAAAAGTGATGAAAAATTACATTTTTTTATTAAGAAAATAGAG
>JALSHP010000253.1 GCA_026982175.1 Campylobacteraceae bacterium | reverse complement strand
AGACTTGATTGCAGATTTGGAAAAAGCACTTTCTTAAATTCTAGGGTAGACACAGAGGTCTACCCCTAATTATTTTTTAGGTAAATAATCTTTATATTTAAAGCGTGTTGGATCCCACTCATCATCAATAAAGATGGTTGGAGTTCCTGTTACCATTAAACGTTTTTTCATCGCTTTGTCAAAGGCTAATGCTTTGCTTATTGCTGGTGCATTAATCTCGTTTAGAGTAAGACTTACCCCTGTTTTTGTTTTAATTGCATTTAACACAACTTGAGGATTTCGCTCTTTTTCACTCACCAATAGATGATAACAAGCTTTGAGATTATCTATCTCTCCATGCTCTTGAAAAAGATGCATCGCTCGAGTTGTTACATCTGAAGCGGGATGAATCCGTAAAAGTGGTAAATGGTAATAGTAGAGGGCAAATGTTTCAGGATGTGCCTTAACATCGTCTATTAACACAGGGACAATCTCTTGACAATAGGGACAAAAAGGGTCAGACATGACCAAAATTTTATGTTTGGCATTAGCATTTCCTACTAATAAATGCTTCTTATCATAAGCCTCTTTAGGGACTTTAGGTTTTAATATCTTAGCATAATTTTTACCTGTGGTATCTTTCAGAGAGAAAGTTATGCGATTGCCTTTTGTAAAAGCGATTTGATTTACTTTTTTTGTTTTGTATTGCTTAGAAATTTTCATTTTTACATTTAAAGACAGAAAGTAAACTCTCCACCCACCTGTCCCCTCTATGAGATAGCTTGAAATGGTTTCAATATGCTCAACAGGGGAATTTGTTTTCTTTTCAACGTACTCTTTTACATAATGTTCCATGCTTTTTTGAGTCACAGCAAACAGTTGAACTGTTGCCAAAATAGTTAATAATAAAATTTTAATTTTCATAATAATAGCTCCTTTGCTAGATGATTTTAGCATAATAGAACTAAATAAAACTATAAAGGATATTATTTGCTTCTAAAAAAATATCAAAAAATCAAAAGTACCTATTTTCTAATAGAGTGATATGACACTAAAGTACAAATTAGATAAAATCACATCAATGAAAATAGAAACACATGTTGCCCACTTCACAAGTCCTCTGTATTTAGAGAGTGGTAGAATCTTAGAACCGTATAAAATTGCCTATGAAACCTATGGTGAGCTTAATCAAGATGCCTCTAATGTCATTTTAATTTGTCACGCCTTAACAGGTTCTGCTCATGCCGCAGGACGACATAAAAATGAAAAAAAATTTGGTTGGTGGGACGACCTTATTGGCGAAGGAAAAGCGATTGACACGTCTAAATATTTTGTCATTTCAACCAATGTCTTAGGTTCTTGCTTTGGAAGTACTTCTCCTATGGATTATGATTACCCTAAACAGACACCCTTTCGTTTAAAATTCCCTGTTTTAACCATTAAAGACATGATTAAAGCACAAAAGCAACTTCTTTCACAATTAGGTATCCACCACTTACATGCTATTATTGGTGGTTCTATGGGAGGGATGCAAGCCTTACAGTTTGCAGTCGATTACCCAAATTTTTCTGACAACATCATCTCTTTGGCATCAACCTATGCCACGCAACCTTGGACAATTGGCTTTAACAAAGTTGCCATGGAAGCGATACGCAGAGACCCAAGATTTAAAGAGGGAAACTACCATAAAGATGATTTTAAAGAAAAAGGCTTAGATGGATTGGCGATTGGTCGTATTGCAGGTCATATCTCTTACCTCTCACCCCACTCTATGAACGATAAATTTGGACGGAACTATGTCAATAATGATGGACTTTTTGAACTTTTTGGACGCTATGAGGTTGAACGCTACATGGAGTACAATACCAATAACTTTGCAAGACTTTTTGACCCCTTATCCTATCTATATATTATAAAGGCCATTAACACCTTTAATTTAAGTCGAGGCTATGACTCGCTACATGAAGCGATATTAAGAATTAAAGCTAACATTACGCTTATCTCTTTTAAGAGTGATTACCTCTTCTTTCCCAAAGAGATGGAACATATTGATAAAATGCTGACGCGAAATGGACAAAATAGTAGCTATTATGAGATTGATAGTGACTATGGACATGATGCTTTTCTTGTGGAAATAGAAAAGTTTGATACAATTATAAAAAATAAACTAGAAAACATCTAAAGGCTAAAAATGAAATCAGAAACATTTGAAGAGAAATTAGAAGCATCAAAAAAAGTATTAAATCAACTTATGAATCCTGAAATAACACTAGAAGAGAGTCTAAAGCTCTATGAAACTGGTCTAGCTCAAATTAAAGAAGCACAGAAGATGATAGAAGAGGCAAAAGTAAAGATTGAGACCATTGAGAAAAATAGTACAAAGTCCTAGACAATGTCCAATTCAGATACCTTAACCATTGCTGCACTCCAACTACCTACTTTGGGTATGCAAGCCACAAAACTTGACTTCTACCTAAGAAATGCTCATTCAAGAGGAGTAGAGCTTGTTCTTTTAGGGGAGTATGTCCTCAACCACTTTTTTAAAGAACTTTCTAATATTCCCATGAAAATGGTAGAAGAGCAAAGTAATAAACATGTTAAATTACTCAAAAATTTTGCAAGTAAATACCAAATGATTTTTATTGCTCCGCTGGTTATTATTAAAGAAGAGCACTATATTAAAACCATTGTTAAAATTACAAAAGATGACATTAAATATTATGAACAACAAATTCTAATGCCTTATGAGCATTGGAATGAAAAAGCACTATTTAATAATACAATTAAAGAGATAGAGCCACCATTGAGCTTTAAGGTAGGCAACTTTAATGTTATGGCAATGGCTGGATTTGAATTGCACTTTGACCCATTTTGGCTAGAAGTGACAAAAGAAAAAATTGATTTAGTCCTTTTACCAACAGCTTCAACCTTTGACTCCCATATTCGCTGGCGTGAAATCATCAAAACAAAAGCATTTCTACATGGATGCTATATTTTACGTGCCAATCGTTTAGGTGAGTTCAAAGAGGAGAATGTTAAATGGAAATTTTATGGTGACAGTATGTTGGTTGAACCCAGTGGTGAGATTTATATGATGTTAGAAGACAAGGAGTCTATGCTCATTGAAAGCATCTCCAAAAGTGTCATTAATGAACACAAACAAAATTGGAAATTTGAACAGGAATTAACCCTAAGAGGGGACTTGTAGGGTGCTACATGGTAGCTATATGGTAGCTATATGGTTACGATAGTAAACAATATAAAAAACAAGCAAATATCCAATTAATTTTATTAACTTTTAATCTAACTTAACGCTTAACATGTTACAATCTATGAAAATAAAAAAGGAATAGGAAAAAACATGAATAACGACTTGATGAAAATTGTGGAAGAGACTAAAAAACTTACAACACTGGTATTAGAAGATGAGCCAGAGACAAATGAGTTAATGTGTACAACACTAAAAAACTTCTTTTCTGAAGTACACTCTTCAACTGATGCTGCATCAGCAATGCAACTCTTTGAACAACATAGCCCAGATATTATCTTTATTGATATTATCTTACCAGGAAAAAGTGGTCTTGAAGTTGCCAAAGAGATTAGAGAAATTAACCCAAAACAAATTATTGTAATTGTTTCAGCAAGTAATGATATGGGTAATATCTCTGAAGCTGTTAAAATTGGTGTTAATAACTTTATTAGAAAACCTATTGATACTGATAAAATGCTTGATGTACTAAAAGATATTGTTGCTGACCTTAAAAAGCAAAAGAAAAACAGAACAAAAATCTTCTCAATTACTTTACCTCTTGACCTTTATGAACAAGTTGACCAAGATGCAAAAGGTGAAAGCATCTCTAAAAATGCCATGATTATTAGAGCGTTAAAACATTTCTATAATCTATAAGCTTTTGTAGGGTGCATTTTAATGCACCACTAATCTTTTTACATTGGTGCAATTAATTGCACCCTACAACAATCTTATTTTATGATAATCTCATTCTAACAGACGCTTCATGTGCTGTTAAGCCTTCAGTATTTGCAATCAATGCACACGCTTCACCAATCTCATTTAATCCTTTTTGTGTCATAGATATAATGGATGACTTCTTTAAAAAATGGTCAACTGATAATGGAGAGTAAAACTTAGCTGTTCCCCCTGTTGGTAAAGTATGGTTAGGTCCTGCAATATAATCTCCAATTGGTTCAGGAGTATATGCTCCTAAAAAGATGGCCCCTGCATGTTTAATTTGACCTAACAAATCCATAGGATTTTTTGTTAAGACTTCTAAATGTTCAGGTGCAATTTGATTCATTAGCTTAATTGCCTCATCCATCGTTTCAGTAATAATAATTGCACCACGCTCTTCAATAGATTTCCGAGCGATTGCTTCACGTGAAAGTGTTCCTAAAAGCTCTTCTAATTTAGTAGCTACTTTAGGAGCAAGAGAAGCATCTGTTGTAATCAAAATGGAAGATGCCATTTCATCATGTTCTGCCTGAGAAAGTAAATCAATGGCAATAAAATCTTCTCTAGCACTCTCATCGGCTAAAATACCAATCTCACTAGGACCAGCTATCATGTCAATGTTTACTTCTCCATAGACCAACTTTTTAGCTGTTGCCACAAAAATATTACCAGGGCCCGTAATCACATCTACTTTAGGGATACTCTCTGTCCCATAAGCCATCGAACCAATGGCTGAAGCACCACCAACTTTAAAGACTTTGGTCACTTTACACAAATGACAGGCAGCTAAAAGAAGTTCATTTAATTCATTATCAGGAGCAGGTGTACAGACCACTATCTCCTCTACCCCTGCCACAATCGCAGGAATGGCATTCATAAGTAATGATGAGGGATACGCTGCTTTTCCTCCAGGAATATATAGTCCAGCTGAATCTACAGCCGTTACTTTTTGCCCAAGCATATTGCCATTTTTTTCATAGTCAAACCACGATTTAGGCATAAGTTTTTGATGATAATTTTCAATTCTATCATACGCCATATGAAGTGCATCTCTAAGCGTTGCATCAATATTTTTATAGGCTTTTTCCATATCATCAATAGAAACATTTAAATCTTCATCTTCCTTAGGAGTCCAACGGTCAAATTTTGCAATATGTTCTTTGAGTGCTGAATTTCCCTCATTTTTAATCTCATCAAGAAGCCCTTTTACAATAGAAGTCACACCATCTATGTCCATCGCCCCTCGTTTTAATAACTCATCAAATTCAGTTTGAAAGTTCTCATCATTTGTACTCAATATTTTCATCATATTTCCTTTCGTATCGCTTTAACATACTCTCATTCCCTATTAATCCACCTTGATGAATATAGAGTAGTGGTGTGTTAAAAAGTTTTGGATTTTCCAACAAAGTTAGCCATCCATGTGGGTCATAGAGTAAATCAAATTCCACACCCATTTCATGGCGTAATTTTAACCAAATATTATAAGAGTCCCTATAGAGCTTTCCAAAGTGTCTTTTTTTTGAGGGTTTTATAATTTTAGGATGATACTTTTCATTGGTTTCTAGCATCAAAAATTGCTTTTTTAAATAGGCTTCATCTCCCACACAAGGGGTTGTAAAAACCGTAAGTCGGGGTATCCCTACCCCGACATTAAAAGCTTTAGACAAATAGAGAGCCGTAGTCCCCGTACCCGCAGGTAAAAAAATATTTAATTCTTCAATCTCCTGCTCTTCTTTCCAAGCTAAAATTTCATCAGCTAACATCTTTAATCCCACTTCAGCATGAATTTCTCTGCCACCCTCTTCGATGTATAAAGTACTTTCATCTTTTGTCGGGGTAGGGATACCCCGACCTACGTGTAATTTCATGCCATTTTTTAAAGCGTATTTATAATTTCCATTTGGATTTTTTTTTAAATAAGAGGCTAAATGTTCGACATAATAATCAAATTCCCACTCTTTTAACTTTGCCAATACAGACAAGCTATACATCGCGTTAGATTGAGCTGAACCATACGAGATTATTTTTTTTACTTTTGGAAAGTCATTCTCTAAATAGTAATAAAACTTACGTGCCTTATTACCAGAAAAGTCTTTTGAAAGCAAATCATCTCGTTTTATATAAAAAGTGTTATTTTGAAATTGTTTTTTTTGAACCAATATTCTTAATTTCTATCCAAGCAATTTAAATCAGAAAAAGCTTGTTCTAAACGCTTAACAATAGCATTTTCACCCTCACGTAACCATTTACGTGGGTCATAAAATTTTTTATTTGGTTTGTCATCACCTTCAGGGTTACCAATTTGAGCTTGAAGATACGCATGATACTGGTCAACATAGGCACGTACCCCATCCCAATATGCCCATTGGGTATCGGTATCAATATTCATCTTCACCACACCATAAGCAATCGCTTCTTGAATATCTGAAAGCTCTGAACCAGACCCTCCATGAAAGACAAAATCCACAGGCTTTTCAGAAGTATTAAACTTTTCTTGAATATATTTTTGAGAATTATCTAAAATACTTGGTGTCAGTGAAACATTTCCAGGCTTATAGACCCCATGAACATTACCAAATGAAGCAGCAATCGTAAACATTGGAGAGACTTTCAATAGCTCTTCATAAGCATACGCCACCTCTTCTGGTTGTGTATAAAGAAGAGAATTGTCTATCTCTGTGTTGTCCACTCCATCCTCTTCTCCACCTGTTACCCCTAATTCAATCTCAAGGGTAATCCCTATTTTAGACATACGTTCTAAATATTCTTTACAAGTTTCAATATTCTTTTCAATAGGCTCTTCAGAGAGGTCAATCATATGAGAAGAGAAGAGAGGTTTTCCAAAAGCTTCAAAATGTTTTTCAGAGGCATCTAAAAGTCCATCTATCCAAGGTAAAAGTTTACGTGCAGCGTGGTCTGTATGTAAAATAACAGGAACACCATAAGCTTCGGCTACTGTATGCACATGCTGTGCCCCTGCAATTGTTCCCAAAATGGCTCTTTTATCAGAAGGCATACCTTTTCCTGCATAAAATTCACCCCCTCCATTGGAAAACTGTATAATAACAGGAGAGTTAACTTTTGATGCTGATTCTAAAACAGCATTAACCGATGATGTTCCCACAACATTCACCGCAGGGATTGCGAATCCTTCCTCTTTTGCTATTGCAAAGAGTTCTTGAACTTCACTACCACTTAAAACACCACAGGGTAAACTATCTAGTACTTTTTTACTCATTTTTTTACCTTACTACTTCATTCATTAATTTTTTTATTATTTTACAATAATCTTTGCCGTTTTTTTCATTTTTTTACTTATTTTTTCTAATTTAAGTTTAAATCTACTATAGCGTAATGCTTTGACGATCTCATCTTTCACTGACTCATAAGGAATTAATCCTTCTGTTTTTTTATCTTCAAGATAAATAATATGGTAACCAAACTGTGTCTGGACAGCTCTTTTAGTAATGGTATTAAGCTCTAAGGCAAAAGCAGCTTGAGAGAATTCAGGTACCATCTGATCAAACATAAACCAATCCAAAGCACCTCCATTTTTAGCACTCGGTCCAATAGATTGGGTTTGGGCTAAACGTATAAAGTCCTCTTTTAAATTCACACTCTCTTCTAACTCGGCAATTAGACTAATCGCTTCATCTTCTGTTTTAAGTAAAATATGCCGTACTTTAACCGAAGCTGGTTTTAAAAAATTTTTTTGATGATTTAAATAGTATTGATGAATATCTTTCTCTGAAATACTTAAGTTTTCAACTTGTTCTTTCATCCAATAATCAAGAAGCAAGTTCTCTTGTAGTTTTTGTAAATCTCTTTGATAGGCTAAACTTTTCTCTATATGATTCTTTTGGGCATCTTCCAAAAAGAGTCTACGGTCAATCATCTGATTGATTACTTTCTCTTTTTGTTCCGCTGTTAACGAAAAAAATGTCGCACCAGGAATACTTTTAATCACAAATTCGTTAACATCTTTAGTTGTAATCTCTGCACCATTTACAATGGCTAAAGTCTCATTTGCTACTAAACCATAAGGGATAAATAGTGTCATTAGGATAAAAAATCTAAAGTTTTTTTTCAATTTCAAACCTTATTATAATATATTAGACATATATTATAACATCAATTAGTAAATGATTGGTAAATCATACTATAATATACAAAAAAATAGATAAAAAAGATATTGAACCATGGCAACAAAAAAAATAAAATCTGCAACAAAAAAAGAAATAGAGGAGATTAAAGCACTCTTTTTAGAACATTACCCCGAGTCTTTAACCGAACTAAACTACAAGAATATTTATGAACTACTTATTGCTGTAATGCTCTCAGCACAATGTACTGACAAACGGGTTAATATTATCTCTCCTGCTCTTTTTGAAGCATACCCCTCGCCCATTGAACTTGCCAATGCAGACTTAGATGAAGTAAAATCCTATCTTAATACTTGTTCATTTTTTAATAATAAAGCAAAAAATCTTATTAAGATGGCACAAGCTGTCATTGAAAACCATAATGGAGAGATTCCTCATACACGGGATGAGCTGGTCAAACTAGCAGGAGTGGGTCAAAAAACTGCCAATGTAGTGATGATAGAGTATTTTGGAGCAAACTTAATGGCTGTTGATACCCATGTTTTTAGAGTAGCTCACCGTTTAGGATTAAGTGATGATAAAACAGCCCTCAAAACAGAAGCCACTTTAAGTAAAAAGTTTAAAACCGATTTACATCTGCTTCATCAAGCAATGGTACTCTTTGGACGCTACAAATGTAAAGCTGTCAAACCTGAATGTGAAGGATGTTTTATGGAGAAACATTGTCGAACTTCTGAAACCTTTAAGGTGTAGGGTGCAATTTATTGCACCCAAAATTATTTAATGATGCATTAAAATGACACCCTACGCGTTTAGCATCTCACCAATCATAAATGAAAGCTCTAAAGCTTGACTTGCATTGAGTCTTGGGTCACATTGTGTGTGATAACGGCTACTTAAATCTTCTGCGGTAATGGCACAAGAAGCACTTCCTGTACACTCTGTCACATCATTTCCTGTCATCTCTAAGTGAATACCACCTGCCACGGTTCCCATCTCTTTATGAATGGCAAAAAACTGTTCTACTTCAGAGAGAATGTTGGCAAAATCTCTGGTTTTATAACCTGTTGAACTTTTCTCAACATTGCCGTGCATTGGGTCACAAGACCAAACCACATTTCTACCCTCATCTCTAACGCGTTTAAGTAATTTAGGGAAAAACTCTTGAATCTTAGAAGCACCCATACGAACAATAAGGTTTAATCGACCCTCTTCATTGTTTGGATTAAGTGCATCAATAAGTTCAATTAACTCATCTTCACCCATAGTAGGTCCAACTTTACATCCAATAGGATTTTCAATCCCTCTAAAGTACTCAATATGTGCTTCTGTTAGCTCTCTCGTTCTGTCACCAATCCACAACATATGAGCAGAACAATCATAATACTTTTCATCACCTTCAGAATCTTTTTTGGTTAATGCCTCTTCATAGTTAAGAAGTAATGCTTCATGCGAAGAGTAAATAGTTGTTTGATGTAGTTGGGGGACACTATCTGAAGAGAGTCCACATGCTGACATAAACTTCACAGCATTGTCTATTTTATTAGAAAGCTCTTCATATTTTTTACCCAATTCATTGTCTTTAATAAACTCTAAATTCCATTGATGTACTTTATTTAAATCGGCTAAACCACCTCTTGCAAATGCTCTTAAAAGATTTTGTGTCGCAGCAGATTGATTATAGGCACGTATCATATTATGAGGGTTGGGGATTCTAGCTTCCTCTGTAAACTCAATACCATTGATAATATCTCCACGATAAGAAGGGAGTTTAACCCCCTCTATCTCTTCAAAATCAGAACTTCTAGGTTTCGCAAACTGCCCTGCAATTCGTCCTACTTTAACCACTGGTTTACCTGTAGAGTACATCATCACCATGTTCATCTGTAACATTAATTTAAAAAAGTTTTTAATGTTTGGCGTATTAAAATCAGCAAAACTCTCTGCACAATCACCACCTTGCAGTAAAAATGCTTCTCCACGCCCTACAGCAGCTAACTTCTCTTTGAGTCTTCTCGCTTCTCCAGCAAAAATAAGAGGAGGATAGGAACTTAGCTCTGCTTCAACACTTTTAAGTGCATTTTGGTCTACATAAGTTGGTTGTTGCTTAATGGGGAAGTCTCTCCAAGAGCTTGGTGTCCAGTTCATTGTTTGTCCTTGTAAAAATTAATTCGATGATTATACCTTGAAAAAATTAAATTTTGGGCTTTAGATTTATTATAAATTTATTATGAGAAGATATAATGTTCTAAATAAATATAAAAAAGGAACGTTTGCCTATGCAAAAAAATATATTATCCATCTCGTTAATACTCTTAACATTAAATACTACAGGATGTGTACAAAGAACCATTCAAACAACAACAGAACAATCAATTCCAGTAGTTCAAAACAGACCCCTACCTCCGGTAGAAGTGCATACTCGACCAATATTTGAAAATATTCCTACAACACAACAGATACCTAGCCAAAGAGAGATAAGCAGTTATCCTCAAGAACCCATAGCTCCAACCATACAACCTAGCATTCAGCCTACTGTTACTACACATAGTACTACACACGCTACAGGTGGTGAAACACGCCAATTTAGAACCGTACAAGGAACAAGTATTGCCATTCAAAAGAGAAGCAACGGTTTCTCTTTTCCTCAATATCAAGATAAAATTATTATTTTACAAGTCTTTGGTAAACATTGTGAATACTGTTTTAAAGAGATTCCCATTATAAAAAGAATTCAAAGAAAATATGCACACAACAGTAAAATTATTGCCCTTCAAGCACAAGCTCCTATGAGTAGAGGTGAGTCATCTTCTCTTATTCAAAGATTTCAAATGAATTACCCCATCATCGATAAAAGTGAAGCGGCCTCACTCCTACTAAATATTCAAAATAACTATGAGTGGACAGGAGTACTTCCTTGTACCCTTATTATTAAAAATGGGGTAACAGAACAAGCATTTAAAGGAGAAGTCTCCTATCAAGAACTTGATGAACTTATGAGTAGCCTTTAAGCTTCTCATCTTTAAACACCTTAAAGTAACGCTTCAGATAGAACTTTATCTATACTTGATACTCCTATAATCTCAATGGACTTTTTAACTTCATTGGGAATATCTTCTAAATCACGTTCATAATTTTTTTGAGGAATTAACGCTTTGGTCACACCTGCTTTGTAGGCTGCGATTAGCTTCTCTTTCAATCCACCAATAGGCAGTACTTTCCCTGTCAATGTTAATTCACCTGTCATAGCAATGGCATTGTCTATCTTTTTATTTAACAGAATAGATGCCATAACCACTGCCATAGCAATTCCTGCACTTGGACCATCTTTAGGCGTTGCACCTTCAGGTACATGAATATGTAAATCATACTGCTTATAGGCTTCACCCTCTTTAATCTCTTGCTGCATAAAAATTTTAACCACCGAAAAAGCAATATGGGCTGACTCTTTCATCACATCCCCCAAACTACCTGTTAGTTTAATATTACCTTTACCTTTAAGCTTAATGGCTTCTATCTTTAAAACATCGCCCCCTACCGCTGTCCAAGCCAAACCATTAACTACCCCTAAAGATGGCATTTTGTCAATTGCTGAAATCTCAAATACTTTTTTATCGGCAAATTCAGGTAAGTCTTTCACCTTCACTTTAACACTACTCTGCTCTACATTAAGTAGAAGTTTTAAGGCTACTTTACGCATAACTCCTGCTATTTTTCGGCGTAAACCACGTACCCCTGGCTCTCTTGTATATTCATCAATGAGTAATTTTAATGCTTTATCGGTAATCTCAAACTCATCAGAGGCAAGGGCATGTTTTTTTAACTCTTGTGGAATCAGATAAGCTTTGGCAATTTCAAATTTTTCACTTGGAGTATAGGAGTTGACTTCAATAAACTCCATACGGTCACGCAGTGGTGCAGGGATTTGCCCCACATCATTTGCTGTTGCAATAAAAATGGCTTTACTTAAATCAAAGTCAAAGTTTAAATAGTGGTCGCGGTACTCACGGTTCTGTTCAGGGTCTAAAATCTCTAACAGTACAGCTGTTGGGTCACCTCTACCATTACGCCCTACTTTATCAATCTCATCAAGCACAATCACAGGGTCCATACTCTTAGCTGTTATAAGCCCTTGTACCAAACGTCCAGGCATTGCCCCAACATAAGTACGTCGGTGACCTCTAAGTTCATTGACATCTTCAAGTCCACCCAATGCAATACGAATAAGAGGTCGCCCTAAGGATTTGGCAATAGAGTTTGCCAAAGAGGTTTTTCCTACCCCTGGAGGGCCCGAGAAACAGAGAATAGTTCCTGCACTTCCATCAAGTGTAATGCCTCTTTTCTCTGCCAATTCACGAACAGAAAAAAATTCCACAATACGCTCTTTAGGTTTAGTTAAAGAGAAGTGATCTTTATCTAATCGCTCTTTTACCTCTGCTACCTTTAGGGTGGTCTGAGTTAATTCGCCAAAAGGCAACTCAAATACCCACTCCAAATAAGTTTGAATCTGTGCAGCATCACCAGAGTCTGGGTGCATCCGTGCAAATCTTTCAAGTTGTTTACTTATCTCATTAAAGGTATCTTCTGCAATTTTAGGTTTAAACGCTTCTAACTTTTCACGAAAAGCATTAAGCTCCTCCTCACGTCCTGCATCAGCACCCAACTCTTTGTTAATCTCTTTAAGTTGCTCTTTTAAAAAGTACTCTTTATTGGTCTGTTCTATTTTGGTATGTACTTTAGAGCGAATCTCTTTTTCAACTCTTGCCGATTCCATCTCTTCGACAATAATCTCAATAAGTTTAATCAAACACGCTTCTACATCGTCATTGCCATAAAGTGTATAGGCATCTGTTTTAGAAAGTTTTAACAAAGAAGCAACCAAATCAACAATCCGATAAGGGTCATCGGTCTCGGTAATGGTCTTTAGTAAATCAGCAGGAATACCACTGTTAATTTTAGATAATATTTTTATCTTTTCATTTAAAACACCCACCAAAGCAGTCACTTTTAGCTCATCATACTTTTTATTTTCCAAGAGATGTATCATGCCCTCTTGAAAAGAGCTTTCACCCTCTTCTACCCTATCTAGTTCACCAATTATCTCACCTCTTGCCATTCCTTGAAAGAGTATCTTTACACGACCATCAGGAATGTTAACTTTACGCATAATAGAGCCAATGACCCCTAGTCTATGAACATTTTCTGCTTCTCGTGAACCCTCTTCACCTTCTTTAGTAGTCGTCAAAAAGAGAAGTGAATTATTATCCATGGCAAAGGTAACGGCTTCAATGTCCTCTTTATTGGTTAAAAAAATAGGTGAAATCATAAAGGGATAGATAAAAAGATTATCTTCAATCACCACAGGTAGTCTGTTTGGAAATGGTTCGTAATTACTTAACTGCATATTATTCTCTATTTAAAAATGGCATCAAGAAAGCCAATCTCTGGAGCTTGAATGTCCGTCATATTCAAAGGAGAATTGGCATTTTTCTTTTTATAGATTTCAACAGCTTTCTCTTTGTCTAGTCGAGTGTAGAGTGATGCAATGTTTTCATTTAAAAGGTATTGAGACATCTGTAGGCGTACTTTTACGGTATTGACAACAGGTAAGTAGCTAGAGGCAGGATAACTTTTAACAAACTTATCAATATCTACCAAGGTATCTAACATCAATTTTTGCTCTTTGTTAACATCTTTAATTCCTAAAAATGCTGCTTTTATCTTTAAAAATTTTGCTTGTTCTACAGAAGATCCAGCTGCATATTTTTTCAAATACTCATCTAAATAATAATCAGCCATAATATAAGCTTGGTCTTCCATGTGGGCATTGGCTAAAAGCATTGTCGCCGTAGGAAGCAATGGAGAACGTGAATGTTCACTCTTAAGGGATATATATAAGTTATCAGCTTTATCCAAATTACTTGTAGCAATCTCTTTAACAATATCTTGATACCAAGTTAGTGCTGGTTTATCATACTCATTCACGGCATCTTTGTTACTACATCCAAGTAACAATAGCCCCATACTTATCGCTATAAAAAGTGATTTAATATTGATTTTCATATTTTTTATGAACCTTGTCTCTAAAATTTAAAAAAATATGATACCTCAAACTCTATTATAGTTGGCTATATTAAATAATTTTATATATTAATTAATTTTATATATTATATTTTAAATATAAATAAAAGTTTATATTAATGACTCATTAGTTAATATATTAAATTAATTTTAATATAAAGGTTTAATTTTGAATATATATATAAAAACCATTACAGTTCTTATTTTATTAATGTATACTGATAATGCTATGTGTTCTATAGATTTTGGAGATGCTCCATCTAACTACACTCATGTTAGCCATAACATAAATCAGAACTTATATCTAGGAAATTCTACTCCCGATGCAGAAAATGACCAACAGAGTTCAACTGATGCCACAGGAGATGGAGAGGATGATAGTGATGGTATAGTAGGCGTAGTTCCAA
>JALSHP010000252.1 GCA_026982175.1 Campylobacteraceae bacterium | reverse complement strand
GATTGTTAAGAGGTATAGATGATTACGTTCACCTGACCCCATATTTTTACATCTATACACTTTATGTTTTGCCACACCTCGGTTTACGATATGATGAAATCCTGCCATATCTAGTCTTGGTCTTCTTCCCACTTTTTATCCTCTGATTTTTTAAAAATATTACAGCATAAAAAGTGGCGATTCATGACACGGTACTTTAGTTTAAAAATAAAAATAGAGAGAAGAAGATGATTTTTCTTCTCTTTAAAAATTTATAGCTTCAGAAAAAGTTCATAAAGTTATTATATACTTACAACAAGATGAAGTTTTCCCCCTTTTCTTCATCTTATCTATAACTTTAGGAAACCCAATGTTTAAAACCCTCATACTTTCATTTTTTTTAATCACCAATTTTATTTATGCCAAAGGTAAAACAGAACTTGCAGGAGATGTTTTAACCCTTCTAATTCCCTCTGTCGCCTATGGAACAACCCTTGTCACAGGAGACAAAGAGGGGCAAATGGAGTTCTATAAAAGTTATGGCTCAACCGTTGCCTTAACCTCAATTTTAAAAAAAACTGTTCGAGAACGCAGACCCAATAACTCATCAAGTACCGAGTCTTTCCCCTCTGGACACACTTCAAGTGCATTTTCAGGAGCGACTTTTATTCATAAAAAATATGGTATTGAGTATGCAATCCCTGCTTATTTAGGAGCAATTTATACAGGATATAGCCGTGTTCATGCTCAAAAACATTACACCCATGATGTCATAGCAGGGGCATTATTAGGTATGGGACTCTCATGGTATTTTACTTCAGAGAATAAGCGTGTGAGGGTTAGCCCTTTAGTTGATGCTCAAACCGATGTGGGTGTAATGGTGAGTTATAATTGGTAGCCAACTTGTTTGGCTACTTTGTACTACTTCATCTCTGGTTTTGGTGTTGTCGCCGTTACAGCAGGAAGATGAGGATAGGTGATATTTGGCATCTCTCCATCAAGTGATTTTAGGAAAGTAACAATGGATTTTGTATCTGCATCATTAAGCTCCATACCAAGTTGCGTCTCACCCATAATCTTAACAGCCTCTTCTAAACTCCAGACAGCTCCATTGTGAAAATAGGGTGCAGTTTGTGTAATGTTTCTAAGTGTTGGGGTTTTAACCATTCCATTTTTATCGCCTTTAAAGTCGCCTACTTTAGCATATTTGTATGGTTTTACAAGAGGGAATTTTTGCATACCTCCACCAATGCCTACACCTGTATGACATGAAACACAGCCTTTAGCAATAAAAGTTTTTAATCCCTCTTGCTCCTCTTTTGAGAGTGCTTTTTTATCTCCATGTAAAAATTTGTCAAATCTTGATGGGGTAACCAAAGTTCGCTCAAATGCACCAATGGCATCAGCTATCTTTTTGAAAGTGATATTGTCATCATTAAAAGCATTTTTAAACTGCTCTTTGTACCCACTCATTGAACTAATTCTTTTAACTGCCATCTCTTTACTAATTGCCATTTCTGGTGCAGCTTGCATAGGACCTTGTGCTTGTGCCTCTAAGTCAGGCTCTCTTCCATCCCAAAACTGTTTCTCCATAAAGACAGCATTGTAAACAGTTGGAGAGTTTAGATGATGAGGATTAGCTGTCCATTTATGACCAACAGCAGCCTCTACCCCATCTACCCCACCTGTTGCAAGGTTATGACAAGTGTTACAAGAGATAAGATTGCTTTTTGAGAGTCTTGGTTCAAAGAAGAGAGCCTTACCCAATTCAACTTTTGCTTTGTTTAATGAGTTTTTAGGATTATCTACCAATTTCATTAATGCTTTTATATCAGTTGGTATAGGCGTAAATCCAGCTTTTTTTGCATCATCTACAAGAGAGGCAGAGGCGTAGCTACTTAGGGCAATTATGCTTGTTATTAAAAATCTTTTTTTCATTTGTGTTCCTTATAGTTTAAATAAGTTAGAAGTATAGATAAAAACAACTTAAATAATAATTATTTTCCTTTAATAAAAATAGTTTTAATAAATTACTTTGCTAAATTCAAGCTATCCTTAACATCAAAATAGTCCAAATAAGCCTCAATGCTCTGCTCTAAGATAGTCTCATTTAAATCCAAAGGCTCTTTTAAGGAGAACTTCAAAAAGAACTGTTTGGGCATAATGGAGCTTTGAGGGCTAGG
>JALSHP010000251.1 GCA_026982175.1 Campylobacteraceae bacterium | reverse complement strand
AAGAGCTTAAACATGTAGAAGCTTATTTGAGTGATAATTCAGAACTTAAAAGTACAGACGCTTCGGCAAAATTTTTTACCAAAGAGTTTGAAGAGATTAACGCTAAGCTCATTCAAACCTTACGAAAAATCAAAAAACGTGAACGCGAAAAACGTAAATATACTGCTAAAATAAAACTCAAAAACCGACAACGCTCTGACATGCTTTCAGCCATTGCCCATGAGTTTAGAAACCCCATTGCTGCGATTATGGGTTACTCGCAAACCTTGACAGAAGATGAAGAGATTCCTACGGGATTACGCGTCAAGTTTTTAGGTAAAATTTACAAGAATGGTGAAAAGATAGAAGAGTTGTTAAGCCGACTACTGCTTTGGAACCGTTTTGAGAGTGGAGAACAAAAATTACAGCTTAGTAAGTTTGACTTAAAACCTTTAGCCCTTGATATTAGCCAGAATTTAAAAGACAAATACAAAAACAGAGAGATAGTCGTTGAAGGCAATGCTTCGCTTGTCAAAGCCGATAAAGCCCTCATGGAGATTGTCATTAAAAATCTTGTAGAAAACGCTTTAAAATATTCTGATGAGGTGGTAAAAATTGAACTTCTAGACAAAGAGGTACGCGTCATAGACTACGGAGTTGGCATCTCTAAAGAGAATATTGAGAAAGTCACCAAGAAGTTTTTTAGAACAGACGAACACTCATGGGACAACTCCATGGGCTTAGGTTTAGCCATTGTTAAACAGATTTTGAAACTACATAGTAGCACACTAAAGATTGAGAGTGAAGAGGATAGCGGTTCTGTTTTTTCGTTTAAAGTATAAGGAAGTTCCAAAGAATAAATGTACCCATCTTATTGGTCTTTTTATGCCTATTTGAATTCTCTTAATCGTTGCATAGAATAACGATGCTCCTCATGAGACAATCCAACTAGAAACAAAAAATCTGTATAATCTGGGTAAATTTATTCTTGTACACTTCCTAAAAAGAGTAGCACCCCAAAAAAGGGTGAAAAAATATTATTGACTATATCCCATCAATAATCCCATTAAGCGTAGCACTAGGACGCATAGCCTTAGCAGCCAACTCATCATTCGGATGGAAATACCCACCGATGTCTTGAGCTTTACCTTCAACAGCTAAAAGCTCTTCAATAATCTTGTCTTCGTTGTCTTGAAGTGCCTTAGCAACAGGAGCAAACTTAGCAGCAAGTGTTGCACTTGAACCTTTTGCCAATGCATCTGCCCAGTACTGAGCTACAAAAAAGTGAGATGCTTTGTTGTCTGGTTGTCCAACTTTTCTACCTGGCTCTTTTGAATTGTCAAGGTAAGCATTGTTCGCCGTATCTAAAGCATCTGTAAGTGCTTTAAGGTCAGCATCATCATGTTTGTTACCAATGAATCTAAGTGACTCAGCCAATGCTAAAATCTCTCCTAGTGAATCCCATCTTAAGTGACCCTCTTTTAAGAATTGATCAACATGCTTAGGAGCAGAACCACCTGCACCAGTTTCATACAATCCACCACCTGCAAGTAAAGGTACAATAGAAAGCATTTTAGCAGATGTTCCAAGCTCTAAGATTGGGTACATGTCTGTAAGGTGATCTCTAAGAACGTTACCTGTAACAGCGATAGTATTTTCACCTTTTCTTACTCTTGCATTTGTAAATCTTGTAGCATCTGTTACATTCATGATTTGAATATCAAGACCATCGGTGTCAAGGTCTGCTAAGTAAGTATTTACTTTTTTAATCATCTCTGCATCGTGAGCTCTGTTTTCATCTAACCAGAATACAGCAGGAATACCTTCAATTCTTGTTCTCTCAACGGCTAGTCTTACCCAGTCTTTGATAGGAACATCTTTGGCTCTACTCATTCTCCAAATATCTCCAGCTTCACACTCATGAGACATAAGAACTGTACCATCTTCAGCAGTAACTGTTACTGTTCCAGCTTCTTCAAGTTCAAAAGTAGTTGGGTGAGAACCATACTCTTCTGCTTTTTGTGCCATAAGACCAATGTTTTGCATTGTTCCCATAGTGGTTACATCATATTGACCGTTTTTAACACAATCAGCTACCATTTCAGCATGGAACATACCGTAAGTACTGTCAGGGATTACAGCCACACACTCAACTGCATCACCATTTCTGTCCCACTGTTTACCAC